>JAEZEK010000466.1 GCA_023417735.1 Pseudomonadota bacterium
ACCATATGCGGCATGGCGAAGGCCTCGGGCAGCGTCATGTCCCAGTCGATCAGGGCGACCAGGGCCTTTGCGACATAGGAGATGATGTTGCTGCCGCCCGGCGAGCCGAGGGCAAAGGCGGGCCGACCGTCCTTCAGGACGATGGTCGGCGACATGGAGGAGCGCGGACGCTTGCCCGGCTCCACCCGGTTGGCGACCGGCACGCCGTCCTTGTGCGAACGGAAGGAGAAGTCGGTCAGCTCGTTGTTGAGCAGGAAGCCGCGCACCATGAGCCGCGAGCCGAACTGGTTCTCGATCGTGGTCGTCATCGAGAGCACGTCGCCCTGCCCGTCCACGATCACGAAGTGGCTCGTCGAGGGCAGCTCCAGCGCTGGCTCCTCGGCCCAGTTCAGCGCGTGATCCCAGACGGGCTCGCCCGCCTCCGCCGCCTCGAGACGCCGGCCCGGCTCGAGGGATGCCGCGCGGGCGGACAGGTAGGCGGGATCGAGCAGCCCGCGGACCGGGACCGGCACGAAGTCGCTGTCGGCGAGATAGCGCTCGCGGTCGGCGAAGGCGAGGCGCGTGGCGTCGCCGAAGAGCTGCCAGGAGCGGACGTCGTCCGGCCCGAAGCTCGCGATCTCCGTTTTCGCGAGGAGCCCCATGATCTGGCCGACGGCCACCCCGCCCGAGCTCGGCGGGCCCATGCCGCAGACGAGATAGACGCGATAAGGCGCGCAAGCCGGCTCGCGTTCCTTCACCGTGTAGGCAGCGAGGTCCTGGAGGACCATCACGCCGGGATTGCCCTCGGCCTCGCGGACGGCAGCCACGATGTCGGCGGCGATCGCACCGGAATAGAACGCATCGGCCCCGCGGTCGCGGAGCGCCGTCAGCGTCTCGGCATAGGCCGGGTTCCTGATGCGGCCGCCCTCGGCGAGCGCGCGCATGAACCCCGAGATGAAATAGTCGCGCGTCGCCGGGTAGCGGGCGAGGCGCGCGCTGTCCTCCGCCACCAGAGCGAGCAGCCGCGGCGACAGCTGGAAGCCCTCGTCGGCCAGCTCGATCGCCGAACCGAAGAGGTCCGCCCATGGCAGCGTCCCGAAGCGCGCGTGAAGCGCCTCGAGGAGGCGCGGCGTGCCCGGCACGCCGACCGAGCGGCCGCCCACGACGGCGTCGTAGAACTTCAGCGGCTCGCCCTTCTCGTCCTGGAAGAGTACCGGGGTGGCGGCGCGCGGCGCCGTCTCGCGCCCGTCCAGAGTGACGAGCGCCTTCGCTTCCGAATCCCAGTGGAGGACGAAGGCGCCGCCGCCGAGGCCGGAGGATTGCGGCTCCACGAGACCGAGCACGAGTTGCACGGCGACCGCCGCATCCGCCGCGCTGCCGCCCTTGCGCAGGATCGCCGCCCCGGCCTCGGCCGCGAGCGGGTTGGCCGCGGCGACCATCCAATTCTCGGCCGCCACCGGCTGCCTGCCGGCACTCTCCGCGGCCGGCCGGGTCGCCGGCTCGGGCGCCACGAGATCGGAGGCGGGCTGCGCAGAGGCCGGCGCCGCCAGGAGGAAGCCGATGAGCCCTGCCAGGATCACCTGCCGCATGCCGTCTTCCTCCCGCCTTTCCCGGCCCTGGGCCCGGCCGAACGTTCGCTCAGACGAAGGCCAGAGCCCTGCCGGGGTTCTGCACCGCCCGGCGCGCCATTACGTTGACCAGATGCGCCCGGTATTCGGACGAGCCGTGAATGTCGCCCATCATGCCGGCCGGGTCGACACGGACGTCCTTGATGGCGTCGGCCGAGAAGTCCGATGCGAGCGCCTGCTCCATAGCCGGAACTCGGAACACGCCCGAATTCCCCGCCCCCGTCACCGCGACGCGGATGCTGCCGTCCCGGTGGCGCGCGACGAACACGCCAGCCATCGGGTAGCGCGAGGCCGGATTGCGGAACTTGGCATAGGCCGCGGTTTCCGGGATCCGGAAGGTCACCTTCGTGAGGATCTCGCCCTCCTGGAGCACCGTCTCATAGAGGCCGGTGAAATATTCGTCGGCAGCCACCGAGCGGCGGTTCGTGTGAACCGTGCCGGCAAGCGCGAGTACCGCGCTCGGATAGTCCGCGGCCGGATCGTTGTTGGCGACCGACCCGCCGATCGTGCCGAGATGGCGGACATGGGCGTCGCCGATCGAGCCGGCGAGTTCGGCGAGCGCCGGGATGGCGCCCTTCACGTCCGCCGACCCCGCCACTTCCGCATGCGTCATGCCCGCGCCGATCGTCACCTCGTCGGGCCCGACCGAAATGCCCTTGAGCTCTCCGACATGGCGGAGGTCGATCAGATTGCCCGGCGCGGACAGGCGCAGCTTCATGGCGGGCAGCAGCGTGTGCCCGCCTGACAGGTACGCGGCGTCGCCTGCTTCGGAGAAGATGCGAGCCGCCTCCTCGACACTCGTCGGCCGGTGGTATTGCGTCTGGTACATCCTCGCCTCCCCTATTCGGCCGCCTGTTGCATTCCCGAGGCGCGGATGGCGCGCCAGACCTTCTCCGGGGTCGCAGGCATGTCGATCTCATTGTTGCCGATTGCGTCCGTGATCGCGTTGATGACGGCCGGCGGGGAGCCGATCGCGCCCGCTTCGCCGCAGCCCTTCATGCCGAGCGGATTGCCCGGGCAGATCGTCTCCGTGGTCGAGACGTGGAAGGACGGCAGGTCGCCCGCCCGCGGCATGGCGTAGTCGTTGTAGCTCGCGGTGATGAGCTGCCCCGTCTCGCGGTCGTAGACGCAGCCTTCGAGCAGCGCCTGGCCGATGCCCTGGGCCAGCCCGCCATGGACCTGCCCCTCCACGACCATCGGGTTGATGACGCGGCCGAAATCGTCCGCGGCGACGAACTGCACGATGTCCGTCTTGCCGCTCTCCGGGTCGATCTCGACCTCGCAGATGTAGCAGCCGGCCGGGAAGGTGAAGTTGGTCGGGTCGTAGAACGCCCCCTCCTTCAGGCCCGGCTCCAGCCCGGGCGGCAGATTGTGGCCGGTATAGGCGGCGAGGCAGACCTCGTGCCAGCCGAGCTTCCTGTCCGTGCCGGCGACCAGAACCTCGCCGTTTCGGATCTCGATGTCGCCCTCGGCCGCCTCCAGCAGGTGCGCGGCGATGCGCTTCGCCTTGGCCTCGACCTTGTCGAGCGCCTTGACGATCGCCGACATGCCGACCGCGCCGGAGCGCGAGCCGTAGGTGCCCATGCCGAACTGCACCTTGTCGGTGTCGCCGTGGATGATGGCGACGTTGTCGATCGGCACGCCGAAGCGCTCGGCCACCACTTGCGCGAAGGTCGTCTCGTGGCTCTGGCCGTGGCTGTGCGAGCCGGTCAGGACCTCGATCGTGCCAACGGGGTTCACCCGCACCTCGGCCGATTCCCAGAGCCCGACGCCGGCGCCCAGCGAGCCGACCGCCGCGCTCGGCGCGATGCCGCAGGCCTCGATGTAGCAGGACATGCCGATCCCGCGCAGCTTGCCGCGGCGGGCCGCCTCCGCCTTCCGGGCGGGGAACCCGGCATAGTCGGCCGCTTGCATCGCCGCATCGAGCGAGGCCTCGTAGTCGCCGGCGTCATAGGTCATGATGACCGGCGTCTGGTACGGGAACTCCCTGATGAAGTTCCGCCGCCGCAGCTCGGCCGGCGCAAGCCCGAGTTCGCGCGCGGCCGTCTCCACGAGGCGCTCGAGGACGTAGGTCGCCTCCGGACGGCCGGCGCCGCGATAGGCGTCGACCGGCGTGGTGTTGGTGTAGACCGCGCGGACGTTGCAGTGGATCGCCGGGATCACGTACTGCCCGGAAAGCAGCGTCGCATAGAGGTAGGTCGGCACCGACGACGAGAAGAGCGACATGTAGGCGCCGAAATTGGCGATCGTATCGACCTTCAGGCCGATCATCCGGTTATCGTCGTCGAAAGCCAGCTCGGCATGCGTGATGTGGTCCCGCCCGTGCGCGTCGGTCTGGAAGGCCTCGCTGCGGTCGCTCGTCCACTTGACCGGCACGCCCGTGCGCTTCGACGCCCACAGGCAGACAATCTCCTCGGGATAGATGAAGATCTTCGAGCCGAAGCCGCCGCCGACGTCCGGCGCGATCACCCTAAGCTTGTGCTCGGGGGCGACATTGTAGAAGGCCGACATGACGAGCCGGGCGACATGGGGGTTCTGGCTCGTGGTCCAGACCGTATAGTGGTCGTCGCCGGCGTCGTAATGGCCGAGCGCGGCGCGCGGCTCCATCGCATTCGGCACGAGCCGGTTGTTGACGAGGTCGATGCGCGTGACGTGGGACGCGCGCTGGAACGCGGCATCGACGGCGGCGGCGTCGCCGATCTCCCAGTCATAGACTAGGTTCCGCTTCGCATTTTCGTGCAGCTGGTGTGCGCCCTCGGCGATCGCGTCCATCGGGTCGATGATCGCGGGCAGCTCCTCCCAGTCGATCTCCACCGCCTCGGCCGCGTCGCGCGCCTGCGCCCGGGTTTCGGCGACCACAACCGCCAGCGGCTGGCCGACGTAGCGCACAGTGTCCTTCGCCATCGCCGGATACTGGCCCATGTTCATGGGCGTCTTGTCCTTGGAGTGGACCATCCAGCCGCAAATGAGGTTGCCGATTCCGTCGGCGGCGATCTCCTTCCCCGTCAGGACCGCGATCACGCCGGGCATGGCCTCGGCCCCGCTCGCGTCCAGGCGGGCGATGCGGGCGTGGGCATGCGGCGAGCGCACGAACGCGGCGTGGGCCATGCCCGGCACGGTCATGTCGTCGGTGTACCTGCCCTTGCCGGTGATGAAGCGGCGGTCTTCCTTCCGGAGCGCGCGAGCGCCAATTCCCTCAACGCCCATTCTATCCTCCCCAGGTTCTTTCGAAGCGCCGCGGCCGTCTGCGGCCTGCGGCATCGACGTGTGCGGGCTTCGCGGCCGGCCGCCGAGCGCCCGGCCCTGCGCCTATTCCGCGGCCGCGCTCATTCCTCCGCGCATGGATCCTGATGCGGCGAGAATGGCCTTGACGATGTTGTGGTAGCCCGTGCAGCGGCAGATGTTGCCCTCCAGCTCGTGGCGCACCGTCTTCTCGTCGAGCTGGCCGTCATAGCGTTCGATCATGTCGATCGCGGCCATGATCATGCCCGGGGTGCAGAAGCCACACTGCAGCCCGTGATGCTTGCGGAACGCGGCCTGGACGGGGTGGAGCTCCTCGCCGCGCGCCAGTCCCTCGATGGTCGTGACCGAGCTGCCGCTCGCCTGTGCCGCGAGCATGGTGCAGGACTTCACGGCATGGCCCTCGACATGGACCACGCAGGCGCCGCATTGGGAGGTGTCGCAGCCGACATGGGTCCCGGTCAGGCCCAGCTCCTCGCGCAGGAAATGCACGAGCAGCGTGCGGTCCTCGACCTCCCGCGCGACCGACCGCCCGTTGACGGTCAACTCCACTCTGGACATCCGAGCCTCCCTTGCCCCGACCCGCCTGCGCGGGATGCGATCATTGGAAAATGAAATAGAAAACGATGAGCGCGGCGAGCACGAGCAGGCCCCACACGACAGGGCCGCCGAGGAACCCGGTCGCCGCCTTCAGCTCGATTTCCTCTTCGACGTCGTGGGCCGCATGGGCGACGGCTTCGGCCGCGCCGTGGCGATGATGCGCGGCGGCCGCCGCCTTGGCGTCCTCCAGGAC
>JAEZEK010000130.1 GCA_023417735.1 Pseudomonadota bacterium
CGCCGGGGCGCCCTCGACCGCGGCGCCGGTGGCGGCGACGCCCCAGAACGGCGTCGCGTTGCCGGACTGGCCGGTCACGGGATCGGGCTTCTCGTACTTGGGAATGAAGCTGCCCGTGCCGATGATGTTGCCGGCCTGCATTCCGTACTTGCGGCGGAACAGCTCGCGGAGCGGGAGGTTGCTGCCCTCCGGCAGACCGAGTTCGCGCGCGAGATCGGCGATCTTGGACTTGGCGTCCTCGGCAGCAAGCCGGACGGCCGTGCCCATGTGGAACGTCGAGCGCGAGCCGAGCGTGCCCATGTCGTAGGGGGTGACGTCGGTGTCCGGATGCATGACGCGCACGGTGTCGGCATCGATGTCGAGGACCTCCGCGACGATCTGGGCCATGACCGTGTCGGAGCCCTGCCCCATGTCGACGGTGCTGACGTAGAGCCCGCAGCTGCCGTCACCGTAGAGGTTCACGATCGCAACGGAGGTCGTCGGCGCCGTGATGCCCTTGAAGCCGACCGCGATCCCGCGCCCGCGCCGGATCCGCCCGTTGCCGCGGTCGAGCGGCTCGTTCCAGTTCAGGTGATCGGCGACCTGGTCGAGCACGGCTTCGAGCGCTGCATCGCGAACGGGGGTGCCGGTCGCCTGCGGCCGGCCCTCCTGGAGAAGGTTCATCCGACGGAACTCGACCTTGTCGAGGCCGAGGCCTTCCGCGATGAGGTCCATGTGACACTCGTATGCCCAGGCGGTCTGCGGCGCCCCGAAGCCGCGCAGCGCGCCGCAGGGCGGCCTGTTGGTATAGACGGCGTAGGAGTTGATCTCGACGTTGGCGATGTCGTACGGCCCGGCGGAGGTGAACCCCGCCTTCTGCGTCACGCGCGGGCCGATGTCCGCATAGGCGCCGCCGTTCCACACGATGTCGCAGCGCCGGGCCACGATCCGGCCGTCCGCGTTCACCCCGCTCTTGATGGTGAACGTGCAGGGATGGCGGGTCACCATGAAGAATTGCTCCTCCATGGTGAGCGCGACCTTGACCGGGCGGCGCACCAGCAGCGACAGCGCCGTGACCAGCGCCTCCAGCTTGATGTAGAGCTTTCCGCCGAAGCCGCCGCCGAGATAGGGCACCTTCACCCGGACGCAGTTCTCCGGCCAGCCGAGCAGGCGGGCGATCTCGATGCGGACGAAGGACGGCCCCTGGGAAGCGGTGTGCAGCGTGACCTGGCGGTCGCCTGCATCCGCGACCGACACGAACGGCTCCATCGGGATGTGCATCACCTGCTGGGAGCGAAACGTGTGCTCGAAGACCCGGTCGGCCGCCGCGAACGCCGCCTCCGGGTCGCCGCGCAGGAGATGGTAGTCGAGCGCGACATTCGTCCCCGTCCGGCCCTTCAGGTGCTGCAGGTCCGGGAAGGTGGCGGCGGGCTTGAGCTCCTCGTGCACAAGCACGTCCGAGGTCATCGCCTCGACCTCGTCGAAGACCGCGGGAAGCTCCTCGTACTCGGCCGTGATCAGCGCGGCTGCTTCCTGGGCGACATGAGGGTCGGCGGCGAGGACGACGGCGACCGGCTCGCCCGCGAAGCGGACCTTGCCGTCGGCGAGGATCGGCTGATCATGGAAGGCGGGTCCGTAATAGGGGTTCGGGATCACGGTGCGGATGTCGTCGATCGTCACGACCCGGTGCACGCCCTCCACGTCCTGCGCGGCCGACACGTCGATCGACTTGATGCGGCCATGCGGGACCGCACTGCGGAAGATCTTCCCGTAGAGCATTCCGGGGAGCCGGAGGTGGTGCACGTATTCGGCGCGGCCCGTTACCTTGTCCCGAGCCTCCAGGCGCGGGATGGACCGGCCGATGTTCCGGGAGGTGGTTCTCGCCGCCATTGTTCCTACTCCCCGGCCAGCGCGCGGATGGCGCGACCGAGATGGACGCGCAAGAGATGCTGCTTGTACGGGGCGGATCCGCGGCTGTCGGATTCGATCTCGGCCTCCGCCACCGCCGCCTCCCCGGCGGCGCGGATCGCCTCCTCCCCGATCTCGGCGCCGCGCAGCACGCCCTCGGCGGCCGAAAGCCGCGTCGGACGATCGACTGCCGCGCTCAGGAAGAGACGGAGATCCCTCACGGCCCGCCCCTCGATCGCCATCGAGAGAGCAAGACCGAGCGCAGGCCAGTCGTGCGCGGCTCGGGTCGTCACCTTCACGTACAGGGATCGCCAGCCCGGCCGGACCGGCACATCGAGCTCGGCGAGAAGTTCGTCGTTCGCCAGCGTCGTCTCGTAATAACCGGCCGCGATCTCCTCGACCGGCACCGTGCGCTCGCCGGAGGGCCCGACGATCGTCGCCGTCGCTCCGAGCGCCGCCCACACGGGCGGCAGGTCGAGATGCGGATCGGCATGGGCGAGATTGCCGCCGACCGTCGCGACGTTGCGCACACGCACGTTCGCAAGCGTGAGCATCGTCTGTGGGATGACGGGCAGCGCCCGGCGGATGCCTGGCGAGTGCTCGAGGTCGGCGAAGGTCGTCATCGCGCCGATCCGGACCGCACCGCTCCCGCTGTCGAAGGTGATCCCGGAGAAACGGCCCTTGATGCGGCGCAGGCTGACGAGCCGCTCGGGCCGGTAGATCTGCGCCTTCATCATGAGCATCAGCGCCGTGCCGCCGCCGATCGGACGGACCGCGGGATCGCCGGGATCGAGGAGACCGAACGCCTCGTCGAGAGAAACGGGTTCAAGAAGTTCGAAGCTTGCCATTCTCACCGATCCGGGCAGGGCTGGCGGGCGAAGGGAGCATCCGGCGCGGGAGCACCCTCAACGACCCGAGCGCACGTGCGTCATCGTGCGGGCAGGTCATGGCCGGGAAGCCCCACGTCGCGTTCCTTGGGCCGCACTATTTCCCGAAGTCGGGATGCCGTCAACTTTTTGAGACATGTGTGAGGACGTTTCTGCAGGCCGACTACCGGAACCGAGACCGCGCCCTTGCTTGAACCAGCCGGAGGCCTGCATCGCCGGCCCGCCACTGCGGATTCCGGCGATTTCCGCCACGCGTATCCCTCCCCGTGGGCTCAACGCGGCCCGTCTCCGCCGTCATACACTGGGGACGCAATGCACTGAACCGTCTTGCAGCCGTGCTGAATTTCAGGATAGATGACCAAAAATGTTGCATACGTCGGCACTCATCAACCAGGCGTCGGAGCGCGCAAGACCTTGGACGATCCGATCAGATCCGGCGCCCTGAACGAGATCTCCGCCACGCAGGCGGCGAGCTTGATTGCGGGCGGCCAAGTCCGGTCGGAGGACCTCGTCCAAGCCTGCCTCGAGAGAACCGCCCAGCGTGAGCCGGGAATCAAGGCCTGGGCCACGCTCGATCCCGAATGCGCGCTCGCCGCGGCGCGCCGGGCGGACGCCATGCCTCCCGCAGGGCCCCTTCACGGCGTTCCGATCGGCATCAAGGACGTCATCGACACGGCCGAGCTTCCGACCGGCATGGGGTCTCTGATCTATTCCAGCCATCGTCCCCGTGCGGACGCATCCTGCGTTGCCATGCTGAAGGCGGCGGGGGCGATCGTCCTCGGCAAGACCGTCACCTGCGAGTTCGCGGGAAGCGCGCCGGGAGCGACGCGCAACCCCCGGGATCGGGAGCGGACCCCAGGCGGTTCCTCGAGCGGGTCCGCCGCCGCCGTCGCCGATTGCATGGTGCCTCTCGCGCTCGGGACGCAGACGGGAGGCTCGATCCTCCGGCCGGCCTCGTTCTGCGGCATCGTCGGGTTCAAGCCGACCTACGGCACGGTCAACCGCATGGGGCTGAAGTTCGCGGCGGAGAGCCTCGACACGATCGGGCTGATGGCCCGGGATCCGGCGGACATCGCCCTCGGCCTGCACGTGCTTGCCCGGACGGCGCTCGCGCCGGCCGCGGAGGCGCCGGCGCCCCTGCGGATCGGCATGTGCCGCACCCATCTCTGGAGCAAGGCGGAAGCGGAGACGCGAGCCGCGCTCGACCACGCGGCGCAGCTTGCCGCGGCAGCGGGAGCGGAGATCGACGAGATCGAACTGCCACCACATCTCTCGGACCTCGGCGACGCGCGAGGGGTCATCAATGATGTCGAGCGCGCGCGCTCGCTCGCGTGGGAATGGGCCCACCACCGCGACGCCATCAGCCCGCAGATGGTGCGGCAGGTCGAGCACGGCCTGTCCGTTTCCGGCGAGCGCTACCATGCGGCACTGCAGTTCGCCGAGCGCGCCCGAGGCGAGCTCGACCAGCTGCTCGGCTGTTTCGACGTTCTCCTCGCGCCCTGCGTGAACGGCGAGGCGCCGCTCGGGCTGCACCATGCCGGCGATCCGGGCTTCCAGGGGCTGTGGACCGTGCTGCACGTGCCCACCCTCAGCCTGCCGACGCTTCGCGGGCCGCACGGAATGCCAGTCGGCGTCCAGCTCGTCGGGCGCCGCTACTCCGACCTGCAGGTCCTTGCGGCGGCGCGATGGCTGATCCGGGAGGCGGGGCTCGACGGCGCCGCCCTCATGCCCGCAACGGCCGGACGCAATGCCATTCCGGCCTGAGGCGCCGAACAGGCGGGCCCCGGCCTTCCCCGACAGAGAAGGATCGTCATGCGCGCAGCTTTCGTCCGCGAGTTCGGAGAACCCGAGACGCTCTCCATGGAGGACGTGCCCGACCCAACGCCCGGGCCGGACGAGGTCCTCGTCGACATCATGGCCACTGCGGCCAATTTCGTCGATCTCCTGGTGATCGGCGGCAAGTATCAGTTCCTGCCGCCACGCCCCTTCGTCCCAGGAAAGTTGCCGACCGGCATCGTCGCCGCGGTCGGCGCGAACGTTCGGGACTGGAAGGTCGGTGACCGGGTGCAGACCCTGGCCGAGCAGGGCGGCTATGCGACGAAGGTGAGCGTTCCCGGGAGGGAGTGCATCCGTCTTCCCGACCGGATGAGCTTCGTCGAGGCGGCCGCCATGGCGCTCGCCTACGATACCGCCTGGTTCGCGCTGATGGAGCGTGCCCGCGCAAAGGCCGGAGAAGTCCTTCTGGTGCTTGGTGCCAGCGGGGGCGTCGGACTTGCCGCCGTCCAGCTCGGAAAGGCGTACGGGCTGCGGGTGCTGGCCGGCATCAGCAATCCGGCGAAGCGGGAGCTCGTGCTCTCCGCCGGCGCCGACGCGGTGGTCGATCTGTCGGCCCCGAACCTGCGGGACAGCCTGCGCGAACAGGTCCACGCGCTGACCGGCGGCCACGGCGCGGACATCGTCCTCGACCCTCTGGGGGACGAGGTCTTCGATGCAGCCATCCGCGCCGTCGCCTGGCGCGGCCGCCTGGTGGTGATCGGGTTCGCCGCCGGCCGGATCCCCACGCTCAAGGTGAACTACGTGCTCCTGAAGAACATCGAGGTTAGCGGGCTTCAGGTCAGCGATTACCGCAAGCGCATGCCCGAGCTGATGCGGCATTGCTATTCGGAGATCTTCAGGCTCTACGACGAGGGCAAGCTCAGCGCGCCGCCGACCACGACGCTCCCGCTCGAACAGTCGGGCGAGGGGCTCGCCATGCTTCGCGACCGGCGCGCGGCGGGACGCGTCGTTCTCCTGCCCGCGGGAAACGGCCCCTGACTCACCTGTCGGCGCCCGGTTTCCGGTGCATAATGACGGACGGCCCGCGCCAGCAAGACAAGGATCTGGAACCACACCATGCCTCTGCAATATGAGGAGATCGGGCACCGCCTCAGGGCCTTCCGGCTCGGCTCCGGGCTCAGCGCCGACGAGGTCGCCGACCGGCTCGGCATCTCGCGGACCGCCCTTTACCGCTTCGAGAAGGGCGAGCTCGCCAAGATCGAGACCCTGGAACGGCTTTCGGAGCTGCTGCAGGTGTCGCTGCCGACGCTGCTCGGCGTCGGGATCGAGTACATCCCGTCCGCGGTGAGCTATTTCGAACGGGTGCGGCAGCTGGAGGAGGATGCGGAGCACATCGTCGTGCTCGCGGGCCCGATCTCCTTCCTCCTTGCCTCCGACAGCTTCGAGATGGCCCTGGAGCAGGTGCTGCGGGAAAGCATCCCCGACGATCTGCCGAACCGCAACAAGGCGATCGAGGACGTCGACAAGATCATGGAGATCCTGCACGAGCGCAAGCGCGCCTACCGCAAGCGACGCCCTCCCATCGTGAACCTCATCTCGGCGATGCAGATCGAGCCGTTCCTGAACAACGGGCTCGTCGGCCGGGTCAGCCTGACGGAGAGCAAGAAGGCGATGCGCCGCGAGATGGCGCGGGCCGAGATCGAGCATTTCGCGTCGGTCATCGAGGAGGAATCCATCGGCGTGCAGATCGGCCTCGTCACCGACAGCCTGCCCCACACGGGCTTCCAGATATTCCGAAGGCGCTCGGGAGACACACTGATGATCAGCCCGTTCCGGCTCGGAGAACAGCCGAACATCAGGGTCGGCGTGGCGATGGCCACTTCGGCGCCCGAAGCGCTGGCGCTGCACGAGAACGTCGTCAAGGAGGTCTGGCGGACGGCGATCAAGGGTCGCGACGCGGCCGCCTATCTGCGCGACCTCCTGAACCGCAACCAGGAACGGCCGCGCGCCCGGCCGATCCGGGAGCGCGCCGCCGGTGCCGCGCGGCGCTGAGGCCGCGACACCGCGGGGAACCCGAGCCGCGCCGGAGCATCGAGCGAAGCGCGGTGGCGTGCCCGCCGGCGCTTCTCCGGAGGCTTCACGCGACATGCTGCATTTCGAGGATTTCGCGGCGGGGGCCGAGTTCGGTCTCGGGAGCTACCGGCTTTCCGCGGAGGAGATCGCCGCGTTCGCAGCCGAGTTCGTCCCTGAAGCCCAGGCAGGCACGATTTCCGCCGCGACGTCGGCCTCGCCCTGGCAGCTGTGCGCGATCCTCATGCGGGTGAACTACGACAGCTGGATGAATGGGGTTGCTGCGCGGGGTGCGCCCGGCGTCGACGATCTGCGCTGGGGCGCAGCCGTGCGGGCGGGCGACACCCTGGTCGGCCGCGCGACCATTCTCGAGACGCGCCGATCCCGGTCCCGGCCGTCGATCGGCTTCGTGCGGTTCCGGTTCGACCTGTTCAACGGCGCGGGCGCGCTTGCGCTGTCGCAGACGAATTCGGTGATGATCGCCCGGCGCGCCGGTCGCGACGAGGAGACTACCCTGACACGTCCCGCGAAGCCGGAACTGCGGGACGCGGACCCGGATCCGCCGCTCGCCGGCGACTGGGCCTCGCGCGAGGGCAGTTTCGGAAGGCGCTTCAGCCTCGGGACGACCCGGTTCGAGCCGGCCGCAATGGTCGCCTTCGCCCGGCGTTACGATCCGCAGCCCTTCCACGTCGACGAGGAGGCAGCGCGAGCCGGCCCGTTCGGCGCGCTCGCCGCTTCCGGCTGGCACACGGCTTCGGCCTGGGCGCGGGCGTTCACGGAAGCCTGCCTCGGCGCCAGCAGCGCGCCGACGCTCCTTGCCGTTTCGGATCTCAAATGGCTGCGGCCGGTCCATGCCGGCGACACGGTCGCCTGGAGCGTCACGCCGCTCGAGCGCGGCATGGGCCAGGACGGGGAGGAAACCCTGATCCTGCGCGGCGCCGGGACGAACCAGGACGGGGCGACCGCGTACGAGTTCAGGGCAACGACGAAGGTCTCGCCACCCCTGCGATAGGGGTGCGAAACCTCCGGGGAAGCCGGTCGGCGCCCCATGTGGTCGCCGGCCCACCTTGCGGAAAGATCAGCCGCCGGCCGGGGCCACCATGTTCTGCTTGCGCGTTGCCCAGCCGGTGAAGCGCTGCTCGATGAGCACGAAGACCAGGTAGGTCGCGATGCCCATGGCTGCGATCACGGTGACGCCGGCGAACATCAGCGGCGTGCGGAACTGCGAGGCGGCCTGCAGCATGAGGTAGCCGATGCCGTCGTTCGAGGCGAGCGTCTCCGAGATGACCGCGCCGACGAAGGCCAGCGTGATGGCGACCTTGAGCGAGGCGAAGAAATAGGGCAGCGACCGCGGAATGCCGACCTTCCAAAGCACGTCCAGGCGGGAGGCCCCGAGGGAGCGGAGCACGTCCTCGAGCTCGGGCTCCGTCGTCGCCAGGCCGGTCGCGACATTGACCGCGATCGGGAAGAAGCAGAGCAGGAACGCCGTCGTGATCGCGGGCGGCTGGCCGATGCCCATCCAGAGCACGAGGATCGGCACGACCGCCGCCTTGGGTATGGAGTTGATGCCGATCAGGATCGGATAGAGCCCGGCGTAGGCGAGCCGCGAGGAGCCGATGACGATCCCCAGGAACAACCCGACGAGTACCCCTATGCCGAACCCGATCAGCGTGTTCATCAGGGTGAACAGCGAGCTCTCCAGGATCGGCTCCCTGTACTGCAGGAGGGCCTGGTAGATGTCGCTCGGCGCCGGCAGGATGAACTGCCGGACGTTTAAGAGGTCGACGACGAGCTCCCAGATCGCCAGCGCTCCGAAGATGACCAGCCAGGGCATCAGCCTCTCGAGCCGACGGAAAGCGCGCGGGGACATCAGGCGGCTCCCTTCACGGGCGTGGCGGTCATCGCCTCGTTGCGGGCCTGGGCGATCTCGCCCCGGATGCGGTGGACGATGTCGACGAAGGCCGGTTCGAATGTGCTCTCCACCGTGCGCGGCCTCGGCAGGTCGACCCGGTGGGTGCCGATGATCCGCCCGGGACGCGCGCTCATCACATGGACGACGTCGGCCAGATAGGCGGCCTCGCGCAGATCATGGGTGACGAGGATGCAGGTGAAGCGCTGCCGCATCCAGAGGTCCTGCAGCACTCCCCAGAGCTCCTCCCGCGTGAATGCGTCGAGCGCCCCGAACGGCTCGTCCAGCATCAGCAGCTCGGGCGAATGGATGAGCGCCCGGCACAGGCTGGCGCGCTGCTGCATCCCGCCGGACAGCATCCACGGGTTCTTCCTTTCGAACCCGGCCAGACCGACCGTCGCGAGAAGCGCGTGGGCACGGGCTTCGTACTCGCTGCGTCTGCTGCGCAGCTGGGCCCGATGCGGCTGCACGATCTCCAGCGGCAGCATGGTGTTCGAGAGAATGTCCCGCCACGGCAGCAAGGTCGCGTTCTGGAACGCCATGCCGACAATCTTCAGCGGACCGTTCACCGTCTGGCCGGCGACCCTCATGGTGCCGCCCGTCGGCGGCAGCAGCCCGGTCACGAGCTTCATGAGGGAAGACTTGCCGCAGCCGGACGGGCCGACCACGGCTGCGAACTCGCCCTTGCGGACCGCCATCTTCAGGCCGCTGAGCGCCTGCGTCTCGTCGGATTCCGCGTAGCGGAGATCGACGTCCTCGATCTCGACGAAGGGAGCAGCGGCCGATTGCCCGGCCGCTGCGGAGGCCATCGCGACCACCTGACTAGCCAATCTCTCGGTCCTCGGCCGGCGGCATGAACCCTTCGGCGTAGATGTCCTCGACGGTCGGCGCGCTCTCCATCTGGAAGCCCTCCTTGATGACGCCGATCGCCTTCTCCATGCGCGCTGCGTCGACCGTGCCGAGCCCGTTCTGCAGCACGTTCTCGGTGCGGACATGCTTGTCCAGGACCCAGTCCAACCGGGCGCGCTCGACCGCGGGATCGAGCAGCTTCTCGCGCCTGACGACGCTCGCGATGGCTTCGTCCCGGTGCTCGTTCGCGTTGATCCAGGATTGCGCCGTCGCGCGTGCGACGCGGCGTACGAGGTCGGGATTGCTCGCCAGCACGTCCCTGTTCACGATCAGGGAGTTGCCGAAGAAGTCGAAGCCGTAGCCCGAGAAGTAGAGCAGCGTGATGTCCTCGATCGGCACGCCGTTGCCGATGAGGTTGAAGATCGCCGTGTAGTCGAAGGCGATCACCGCATCGACCTGGCCCGACAGGAGCATCGCGTCACGCAGCTTCACGTCGACGGTCTTCCGCTCGAAAGAGCTCGGATCGATGCCGTTGAGCGCCATCAGCGCCGGGAAGATCTTCGAGCCGGCATCGGACGTACCAGTTCCGAGCGTGATGCCCTTGAGGTCGTCGAAGGTCTTCACGGGCTTCTTGCTCAGGCTGAGGATCACCGCCGGGAACTGGTCGAAGATCGGCATGATCAGCTTTGGAGCCTCGGCCGGATTGCGCGCTGCGAAGGCGATCAGCGTGGTCGCGTCGGCAAGGCCGAAGGGATGCGTGCCGGCGGCGACGCGGCGGATCGACTCGTCCGAGCCCGACGAGCCTTCCGGCGTGACCGCCAGATCCAGCTTCTCGTAGGTGCCGTCCTCGATGGCATAGAACGATGGGGCATTGCCGCCGTAGATGCGGAACTCCAAACTCAAGCCGACCTGGTCGGGGCTCGCCGCGAAGGCCGGCACGGACGGCAGGACAGCGGCGGCAGCCGCCCCTTGCAACAGACTGCGTCTAGTCAAGTCGAAGTTCGTCATTGCACCTCTCCCCTGTGAATTCGATGAATGCCGCAGGACCCCTCAATCCTGCGCCGTTCGCGCAATCTCCAATTCTTCCGCAGACGCACGAATTGCACGGACGATCCCGGCGTAACCTGTGCAACGGCAGATCTGTCCGGCCATGCCCTGGCGAACTTCTGCCTCGCTCGGATTGTCCACGCGGTTCAGCAAGTCGCGTGCCATGACGAGCATCCCGGGGGTGCAGAAGCCGCATTGCAGCGCATGATGCTCGTGGAACTGCCGGCGCAGGACCGCCATCACCTCGTCCTCGCGCAGCCCTTCGATCGTGGTCACGCTGCGCCCGTCCGCCATGACGCCGAGGACCAGGCAGGAGCGGACCGCCTTGCCGTCCAGCTCGACCGTGCAGGCGCCGCAGGCGCCGTGCTCGCAGCCGAGATGCGTTCCGGTCAGCGCGAGCCGGTCCCGCAGGACGTCGGCGAGGCTCTCCCGCGGCTCCACGGTGAGCGATGTCTCCTCGCCATTGATCTTGAAGCTGATCGTCGTCATTGCGCTTGCGCCTCGGCCAGGGCGCGCATCACGACCGCGCCGTGCAGTCGCAGCGCGTAGTCATCGATCGCAGCGCCACTTTCCTCGAGATCGCGTGCCACAGCGCTCCGCACCTCGCGTTCCGTCGGCGACGCCGACTGCACGAGGTCCGAGGTTGCCGGCAGGCGAATGGCCTTCGGTCCGGCTCCCGCCAGAACAACCCGGGCGGGGCGCCCGCCGTCGTTCAGGATCGCGATCGCGATCGACATCGCGAAGGCGCCGGTCTTCTTCGAAACCTTCGCCAGGCCCGTGCGGGCCCCGGCGTCGAGGTGCGGCACCTCGAAGGCGACGATGATCTCGCCCGGCCGGAGCGACGTCGTGTAGACGTCCTCGACGAGGTCGGGCAGCGCCACGGTCCGTGCTCCGCCCGGCCCGACCACCCGGGCATCGGCCTCCAAGGCCAGGAGGCATGCCGGCCAGTCCGCCGCCGGGTCGGCCATCGCGACGCTGCCGCCGATCGTCCCCTGGTTCCTCACGGCACGATATGCGATCCGTTTCGCGACGTTCCGCATCAGGCCTCGGCCCGGGTCCGGGATGGTCCCGTCCTCGATCTCGGCATGCGTCGTTGCGGCGCCGACGAGGACGCGGTCGCCGAGATCCTCCGCCCTGTGCAGATCGGCGATGCGCCCGATGTCGACGAGGATGCGCGGCGCTGCCATCCGCAGGCCGAGGAGCGGCAGCAGCGACTGACCCCCGGCGAGCGGCAGGGCGTCATCCGCCGCCCCTGCCAGCACGCGAACGGCGTCCTCCACGGTGTCGGCACGCACATATTCGAAGGGGGCGGGCTTCATCCGACCGCTTCCTTCGCCCGTTTGGCCGCTGCGACGGCGTTCGAGATGCGTCGCGGCGTCAGCGGCGTCTCGTCGAAGCGGGCGCGCAGATCACGGAACGCGTCGGCGACCGCGTTCGCGATGGCCGCAGGAGGCGCGATCGCTCCGCCCTCCCCGACCCCCTTCACGCCGTACTCGGTGACCTTGGCGGGCGTGACGGAATGCGCGATCCGGACCGTCGGGATCTCGCTCGCGCACGGGACCATGTAGTCCGCGAAGGTGGTTGCGAGCGGCTGGCCGAGATCCGAATAGGGGATCTCCTCGAACAATGCCGTCCCGATGCCCTGGGCGATCCCGCCCTGAACCTGGCCATCGACGATCATCGGGTTGATCATCGTGCCGCAATCCTCGGCGACCACGTAATCGAGGATCTCGGTCAGCCCCGTCTCGGGGTCGACCGCTACCACGACGGCATGCGTGCCGTAGGAGAAGACGCCCCCGGAGTCGGAGGGCTCGTAGGTTGAAACGACCTCGAGGAGCGGCTCCATTCCGTCCGGCAGGAGCTCCTGGCGAACGGTCGCCGCGCGCGCGAGCTCGGCGATCGCAACCTGCCCGGATGGCCCCACCGCCGCGCCGTTCGCGAGACGCACCGAGGCGGGGTCCGTCTGCAGCAGATGGCCGCCGACCCGCCGCAGCCGCTCTGCAATGATGCGGCACGATTTGGCGACGGCGCCGCCGGCGAAGACGATCGTGCGCGAGGCAAAGGTGCCGAAGCCGAAAGGCGCGGTGGCGGTGTCGCCATAGCGGATCGAGACCTGCTCGGGGTGGAGCCCGAGCTCGTGCGCGGCGATTTGGGCAAGCGTCGTCTCGTGCCCTGGCCGTGATTCTGGACGCCGACATGGATCACCACCGATCCGTCGGGAAGAACCCGCACACGCGCCGATTCGTAGCCCGGAACCACGCGGGACTTGCGCTTCGTCCACTCCGCCTGGCCGTGCCCGCTCTGCTCCGAATAGAAGGCAAGGCCGATCCCGATGGCGCGCCCGTCCGGCTCGGGGTTCTTCTGCCGCTCGCGGATGCGGTCGAGCCCGATCATCTCCACCGCGGTGGCGAGGGAGTCGTGGTAATCGCCCGTATCGAGCATGAGCCCGCCCGCCGTGCGATAGGGGAGCTCCCCCGCCGACACCATGTTCAGGCGGCGGATCTCCGCGGGCTCCCGGCCAAGCTCGAGCGCGACCTCGTCCACCAGCCGCTCGATCGCAAAGCAGGCACCCGGACGCGCCACGCCGCGATAGGGACCCATCGGCGCCTTGTTGGTGGCGACCGTGAACGTGTCGATCGAGAGATGCCGTATGCGATAGGGGCCAGGCAGGTTCCGCGCCGCCATGCTCGCCTCCATGAAGGCGCCGGTCGGCCACAGCGCGTACGCGCCGGCGTCTATGTGCACCGTGCCTTCGATCCCGAGCAGCCGGCCGGCCTCGTCGGCCGAGATGGTGAGATCGTAGACGTGGTCGCGGGCGTGCACGGAGGCGAGCAGATGCTCGCGCCGATCCTCGATCCAGCGCACCGGGTGAGGCACCTTCATGGCGATCGCCGCGACGGCGATCTCCTCCGGGAGAAGGCGATTCTTGCCGCCGAATCCGCCGCCGACATCGGGGGCGATGACGCGAATCTTGTGCTCGGGGAGCCCGAGCGCCTGCGCAAGACCGAGCCGCATGACGTGCGGCCCCTGCGTCGAGAGATGGACCACCAGCTCGTCCATCCGGTGGTCCCAATGCGCGACGACGCCCCTGCCCTCCAAATGCACGGTCGCCTGCCGGTTCATCCGGAAACCGCGCCGGAGCCTCAGCGGGGCGTCGACGAGCGACGCGGGGTCGCCCTCGACGACGCTGCTGCGAATGAAGGCGTTGTCGGGCCACTGGTCGAAGAGCCTGGCACTGCCGGGGCGCATCGCGTCGACGCAGTCGACGATCGGCGGGAGCTCGTCGATCTCGACCTCGACACGCTCGGCGAGATCCTCGGCCTCGGCGCGATTGCGCGCGACACAGGCCGCGATCGTCTGCCCGACATAACGCACCTTGCCCTCCGCAAGCGCCGGATAGGGGCTGGATCGGAACGTCGAAAGCTCGGGCCCGGCCTCGAGGATCCGCAGCCAGGCGAGGTCGGACTGGGTGAAGGCGCGGGCAGTGGCATCGGCGGGCTTCCGGACCGACTTCAGCACGCCGTGGGCGACTTCGCTGCGGACGAAGGCGATGTCCTGCATGCCGGGCAGCCGGATGTCGGCAACGAAAGAGGCGGCTCCGAGCAGGTGCCGCGCGTCCTCCTTGCGCAGCAGGCTCGCCCCGATCCAACCGTCTGCCGCGTGCTCGTTCATCCCGCGCGACCCCATCCCCTCTCGCGCCGCAGGCCGTCGCGGCCTGCGTGTTGTCACATCGACGGCAGGTCCTTCTTCCACTTCGCGATGATGCGCGCGTCGAGCTCCCTGCTTGAGCGGGCGACGACCGGGAAGGAATCCTTGCGGCGGAAGGGCTTGCAGGCGTTGATGATGATCCGGCCGTTGCGGCGGTCGCTGTCGCCGTCATAGCACATCGGGTCGAGTGCCGAGCTCCAGCCGCCCTCGATGATGTCGACGCCGTCGCGCGTATCGACGCGGGTCGACATCGCCCAGATCACGTCGTTGATGTTCGTCGGGTCAATGTCGTCGTCGACCACGATCGTCCAGCGGTTGCAGTAGGCGCCGGCGTGGCAGTGCGCCGCCACCATCGCCGCCTGCTTGGCATGGCCGCCGTAGAGCTGCTTGATCGACACCGTCAGCCAGAAGCGGCTGCCGCCGGCCTCGTGTGCCCAGACGCCCTTCACCTCGGGGATTCCCGCCGCCTCGAGCTGATTCCAGACAGCGCCGCAGCGATAGGTGCCGAGGTAGAACGTGTTGTCGTTGGGGGGAACCGCCGGGATCGCACCCAGAAGGATCGGGGCGTTCCGGTGCATCATGGTTTCGATGCGGATCGCGGGCTCGGGTCGGCTCCCTCCGGCGTAGTATCCGGTCCATTCCCCGAGGGGGCCTTCCTGGACGACGTCGCCGGGGTGGATGTAGCCCTCGAACGCGATCTCGGCATTGGCGGGGACCGGGAGCCCGGTCCGGGGCATGCGGAGAACCTCGACCGGCTCCCCGAAGATGCCGCCGGCCGCTTCCAGCTCGCTCTTGCCGTACGGGATCTCGAGCCCGGACAGCATGAAGATGACGGGATGCATTCCGACCACGACCGCCACCGGACACGGCTCGCCGCGCTCGTGATACTTGTTCATGATGATGCGGCCGTGCTTGCCCGGAGAGATCATCACGGTCGCGAGATTCGGCGCCTGCGACTGCACCCGGTAGGTGCCGCTGTTCACCCAGCCGGAATCCGGATCCTTCATGATCACCAGGCAGGCCGTGCCGATGAAGGGGCCGCCGTCGAGCTCGTGCCAGACCGGCGTCGGGATGCTGGTGATGTCGACCGCGTCGCCCTCGTAGACGTTGTCCAGGAGCGGCCCGCTCGTCACCTCACGGGGCGGCAGGCTGCGCGCCTCGCGCATGTAGGTCCGCCACCACTGGACGAGATCCATCTCGCTCGCCTCGGCGGGCAGGCCCAGGGCGAGGTTGATGCGGGAAACCGAGGTCAGGATGTTGGCCAGCACGCGGTGGCCCTTCGGATAGCCGGGCACCTCGTCGAAGAGCACGGCGGGGTTTCCCATCCGGCGCTGATAGAGGTCGACTATGCCGCCGATCTCCTCGGTGGTCTCGGCGCCTCGGATGACCTTCAGCTCTCCGGTGGCCTCGATCGCGGCAAGCCAGTCCCGAAGATCCTTGCCGGAGCCGGAGCGGATCCCCTGCGCGCGGGCCGGGGCGTCGACGATGTTCAGCGTCATTCAGCAGCCCCCCGCTTCAGGCGTGCGCTCGACATGGAGCCGGCAAGGACCGGCGCGCCGAACGGCGGGAATGACCCGACACGATGCCACGCCGCGGAGAACGCTTGGGGGAGCCATGCCCGGACCTCCAGCTTGCAGGTTCGGCGGCAACGCTATCGGCCGTGCGTATCAAAATCAACCCTCCTTCCATCTTTATGGGCCAGATGGCGAAATCCGCCTCTTTTTGGAACGCCCTGCCCTTAAGGGGCCAACGGAGCGGACCACCTGTCCGGCTCTTCGATCCACGCGCGAACCTCCCCGGACGGCGCGGGCAGTCGGCAGGCCCCGATGGCTCCATCCCGGCTGTTCCGGGGCCGGCAGCTTTCGGTTGATGCCGTGCTTTTTTTGGAGTACGTGCCAAAATTAGAAAATCACGCGGGTCGTGTGCGGACACAGCCATGTTCAACTCAGTCCTGACATTGCTCAGCGCGAGCCAAATGCGCGCGCACTACAGGGCGGGGTTCTGGCGCGACGAAACCATTCACCGGCTGGTGGCGGACGTCGCATCGCGCGACCCGGAACGCCCCGCGATGCGGGACCGCTTCCGGGTCGTGAGCTACGGCTCGCTCGTCGAGGCGGCCGACCGGCTGTCCGCCCACCTCCACGCGCAAGGCGTGCGGCCGGGCGAGCGCGTGGCCGTCTGGCTGCCGAGCCGGATCGAGACCGCCGTCGTCCTCCTCGCCTGCTCGCGGAACGGCCATGTCTGCTGCCCCTCCCTGCACCGCGACCATACGGTCGCCGAGATCGAGGACCTGCTGAGGCGCATGCGGGCGACGGCGCTCGTGGCGGAGGAAGGCTACGGCGCGGACGCCCACCGCTGGTCGATCTTCGATCGCGCCGAGCGCGTGGAGACGCTGCGCCACGTGTACCGGATCGCGCCGCTCGCCGAGACGGACAGGAGCGGCATGCTCCTGCCGCAGGTCGATGCGCGTGCCGGCTCGCAGCCCGATCCTCGGGAAGACCCGGATACCATCGTCTATCTCGCCTTCACCTCCGGCACGACGGGCATCCCGAAGGGCGTGATGCACAGCGACAACACACTCCTCGCGAATGCCCGTGCGATGGCGGCGGACTGGTCCCTCGGCGAGGGCTCGGTGCTCTATTCGATGAGCCCGCTCAGCCACAATCTCGGATTCGGCGCTCTCGTCATGACGCTGACCGGGGGCGGGGAGTTCGTCGTCCACGATCTTCCGCGGGGCACCAGCCTGGTCGACCGGATCCTGGAGACGAACGCGACGTTCATGATCGGCGTGCCGACCCACGCCATCGATCTCCTGGGCGAGCTCCGCGCCCGCAAGCTGACGCGCCTCGGCAGCGTGAAGGGCTTCCGGATCTCCGGGGCTGCCGTGCCTTCGGTGGTCGCCGCCGGGCTTCTCGATCACGGCGTGATCCCGCAAAGCGGCTACGGCATGACGGAGGCCGGCTCCCACCATTACACGCGGCCGGACGACGACCCCGAGCGGATCATCGAGACCTCCGGGCGCGCCTGCCCGGGCTACGAGGTGAAGATCTGGTCGGCGACCGATCCGAATGTCGAGGTCGCGACGGGCGAGATCGGCGAGATCGGCGGCCGCGGCGCCAGCCTCATGCTCGGCTATTTCGACGATCAGGAGGCGACGGAAACCTCGTTCAACCGGAGCGGCTGGTTCATGACGGGCGACCTCGGCTGCGTCGACGGCGAAGGCTATCTTCGCATCACCGGTCGCAAGAAGGACGTCATCATCCGCGGCGGGCACAACATCTACCCCGCGCGGATCGAGGCGCCCGCAATGCGGCACCCGGCCGTCGCGGGCGCAGCCGTCATACCCGTCACCGACGAGCGGCTCGGCGAAAAGGCCTGTCTCGCCGTCGTGGTCCGCCCCGGCCACGCCCTCGTCCCGGAGGCGCTCCTCGTCCACCTGGACGATGCCGGGCTCTCCCGCTTCGACATGCCGGAGTATTTCCTGCGCCTCGACGCATTGCCCGTCACACCGAACGGAAAGGTCCTGAAGCGCGATCTTATCGAGGCCGTGCAAAGGGGCACGCTGAGGCCGCAGCCGATACGCTTCCATCAGAACCTCAGGGACGAGCTGGCGCACGATTGCGAGCCGGCCACGGGGGTGGTCACCTGAAGCCCTGCATGGCGGCTCGGCGCTCCGGGTCGCGCCCAAGCGGCAGCCTTCGCGCTTCCCGGCCGATCCGGATCGGTTCGCAGGCCGAAAGGATCAGCTCACGACAACGACACAACCGACGAGGATCCGAGGCTGCTGGGCTCGGTCGGCGGCGGCCTCACCTCGCAGCCCGAGGCCGAGACCTCTGAGGGCCGCAAGTCCATGAGCATGGTGGGCGCCCCTTCGGGACCCCAGGCAAGGCCGCCGAGAAGGGTGATGCGAATGGAACGGCCGACGCTTCGGCAGTGGTGTCGCGGATCGCCTCAACGCTGTTCTGAGGCGAGCAGCCAAGGTCATTTCGGGCGGGCAAGGCCTGTAGAGCCGCGTCCGCCAGTCAGCGGCCGGACGTTCGGCGGAGGGCCCTCACCGAAGCCATTCGCCCGACCTCGGCCGCCGTTCCGGCGACCAGACCGATGAACGGATCCGCAAGCACCGTGGCGAGAGCGGTCGTACCGATGACAGGGTAGCAGGACGGCTTGCAGTCAAAGAGCCTCCGGCTGACCGCAAGCTCGAAGGAAGCGATCAGGAGCAAGGCGCCAAGTCCCGCCGCTGGAATGGCGGCCAGCAGGGCGAGGCCGACGCCACCGGGCGCCAATGCGACCAGCAGAAGCGCCACTCCGAGCATGAGCGGCGCGCCGCCACTGCGTGCACCGAAGCGGTGGTGTGCTGCAATCCCGCCCGCGCCATGACACATCGGCAGCGCCCCGAACGGCGTCAGGAGCAGGTTCCCGAGTCCGGACGAGATGGACAGCCGGCGCGGTGTCACGTGCCGAGCAGCTTCGCCGAAGCAATCGCCGGCAATGAGCGCCGTCAGGATGATGGCGTTCGTGAGGGTCAGCGCGAGCTGGGGAAGTACGACTACGGCGAAGCCTCGCTCGATCTCTCGCCAGGACGGCAAGCCCACAAAGGCCGGCATGGTCCATGAGGCATCGGTCACCGGCAGCAGCTCGAGGTCGAAGGCCCAACCGCAGACGATCGCGCAGAGAACGGCGATGGCGGCCGCGGGGAGCCACGGAAACCGCAGGAGCACGGCCAGCAGGAGGAGGAGCGCCACGCCGAGCGCGGGGGCCGTGCCGACGAGGTCAAGCCCTACGAGTGAAAGGGCGACGCCGAGGCCGAGTTGCAGGCCCGCCAGAACCGATTGCGGCACCAGCCGCCCGAGCTTGTCGATCCAGCCGGTCATGCCAAGGATCAGCAGGGCAAGGCCGATCATCACGCCGCTTGCGGCAAGACTCGCTGGCGTCATTTGCGCGGTGAGCAGGACAGCCGCTACCGCCTTCATCGGCTGGACCGGGATCGGCAGCCGATACCAGAGCGCCGTTGCGATGTAGAAGATCGCGAACCCCAGCACGACCGGAACCGGCGCCATGCCGACGACGGCAATGGTGCCGAGCATCAGGGGGAGCAGCGTTCCGAGATCACCCAGCGCGCCGCTTGCCTCCCTCAGATCGAACCTGAACCTCTCGCCCTGAATTCGGCCGACTCCCCTTGCGTCAATGGGCAAGCATAGGGACAGAGCTTTGCCCGGTCCAGAAACGCAGGCTGGCCCCGCGCAGCGGCGCGAAAGCCATGGATGAGTCCGGTTCGTCCCGCTCTTCGGGCAGCCGCGTCAGCACCCTTCCGCCGATCGGACCGAGGCCGCGGGACGGGTGGTTGCGGGCCCGATCGGTGGAGGTCGGGCGGCGGACCCGCCTCTTGTCGTCGAACACCGTCCAAGTTGCCCATCGCTGTCGTGGCTGCCTCGAGTAGCCGCAGTGGGCCAGTCACTAAGCCTCGATCGTGCCTTCGACCGGGGGGTATCTCGGCTCATGAGGTCTCTCTCCTTGCCTCATCCTTCTAGTCGATCCGCTGCTGCGACCAAGGCTGACCTGTCGCTGAATTGCTCCTCCAGCAGCGACCGGGATCTGCCGGACGGCCCCGGTCGCTTCGTCCGAAATGCTGGACGGCGGAGCATCGGGAGGCAGACCGGGTCCCGAACTCCGGCGCCTTCTGCGATCAACGGGAACCTCTTTCCGCAACCAAGCATCCAATGCGCCGAATGCACGAGGTGACGTGATGTCTGATGCGGTTTCGACGCGTGAGGCCCGGCACGAGCCAGCCTCCGAACTGGAACTGGCCGAGCGGGCGAGAGGCGGAGACGCATCCGCGTTCCGCGCAATCATGCAGCGCAACAATGCGCGCCTCTTTCGCGTCGCGCGCAGCGTGCTGAAGGAAGATGCCGACGCCGAGGACGCCGTCCAGGAGACCTATCTGAAGGCGTACACGAAGCTCGGCGAGTTCCGCGGCGAGTCGACCCTGTCCACCTGGCTGACACGGATCGTCCTGAACGAGTCGCTGATGCGTCTGCGCCAAGTCCGAAGGACTGCCGAGGCTGCCCAGACCTTCGAGCAGAACTCGCGATCGGGCCAGGTCGTCAGGTTCCCGGGAATGGGGCAAGGCCGGACCCCGAGAGGGCTGCGGCAACGGCCCAGATCGCCCGCATCCTCGAACGCGCGGTGGATGCCCTGCCGATCGACTTCCGCGTCGTCTTCGTCATGCGGTGCGTACAGGAGATGAGCGTCGAGGAGACGGCCGAGCAGCTCGCCATTCCGGAGGCCACGGTCAAGACCCGCCTGCATCGCGCGCGGCTCCTGCTCCGGCGCTCCCTCGACGAAGAACTGAGCGCCTCGCTCACCGGGGCCTTCCCCTTCGGCGGTAGCCGCTGCGCCCGGATGACCGAGGCCGTGCTCGCCCGGCTCGGACTGACCGACACGCTCCCGTCCGGCCCGAGCGGGAACGGTGACATCTGAAAAGGGCGTCAGGAGACGGTCATGAAAGCACTGTTGAGCGTCGTTCTCGCCTCCGGCTTGCTCCACCTGCCGGGGCCGGCTCTGGCCCAGGAGCAAGCACCGCCGGCGGAGAACTTCAAGAAGGTCAGCGCGCTGGTCACGCTGCCGGACTTCCTGCCCGGGCTGGGCCAGCTCTACGTCGATCCGAGCTCGTTGCCCGCTGGGCCGTTTCTCGCCTACGACCGCGACGGCAGGCTGGTCAGCACGATCTACATGATCCCGGTCGAGGACCTGACGCCTGAGAAGCGTTTCGAGGACCTGAGCCTTGGCTCGGGCAACGTCGATCACGTCGACATCTACTTCAATGCCGGCCACCCCGGCGTCGAGAAGCCACACGCGCATGTGGTGCTGTGGCACGTGCCGGCGGC
>JAEZEK010000211.1 GCA_023417735.1 Pseudomonadota bacterium
GGGCGGCCACGACGTCACCGTCTACAACCGAACCACCGCCAAGGCCGAGAAATGGGCCGCCGAGCATGGCGGCGCCTTCGCCAAAACGCCCGCCGAGGCGGCCGAGGGCAAGGACTTCGTCTTCACCTGCGTCGGCAACGACGACGACCTCCGCTCCGTCACGCTGGGAGCGGACGGCGCATACCGGACTATGAAGCCGGGCGCGGTCCATGTCGACAACACGACCGCCTCCGCCGCAATCGCCCGCGAACTCGCGGCCGAGGCCGAGGCGCACGGGTTCGCGGGGCTCGACGCGCCCGTCTCCGGCGGCCAGGCCGGCGCGGAGAACGGCGCGCTCACCGTCATGGTCGGGGGCGGGCCCGAGGCATACGAGACCGCGCTCCCCGTGATCGAATGCTATGCGCGCATGGTCGGGCTGATGGGTCCGGCCGGATCGGGCCAGCTCACCAAGATGGTGAACCAGATCGCGATCGTCGGGCTCGTGCAGGCGCTGTCCGAAGCCCTCCACTTCGCGCGCCGATCGGAACTCGACATCGAGAAGGTGGTGGGCGTGATCTCCAAGGGGGCCGCCCAGTCCTGGCAGATGGAGAACCGCTGGAAGACCATGGTCGAGGATCACTTCGACCACGGCTTCGCCGTCGACTGGATGCGCAAGGATCTCGGCATTTGCCTGGACGAGGCGCGCCGGACCGGGGCGCACCTGCCCGTCACCGCGATCGTCGACCAGTTCTACTCCGAAGTGCAGGCGATGGGCGGCCGGCGCTGGGACTCATCCAGTCTCATCAAGCTCCTGGAGCGCTGAGGGGCTGCGGGGCTACTGCCCCGCCGCCTCCTTGGCTATCGCGTCGAGAAGCGCGTTGACCGCATCGAGCGCCTTCGTCGAGTCCGCGGACCCGCCGCCCTGCAGGTGGCGGAAACCGACATGGGTCGTGCCCTTCTGGTCGGCGAGCTCGTACACGAACACGACGTAAGGGCAGAAGGCGATGTTCGCCGGATCCGCCTCCATCGCCGCACGTGACAGGGTGGCGGAGCAGAACTGCAGAAAATCGGCGTGTTCGTAGACCGTCTTGTCAGCACCGACATCGGCGGCGGTGCGGTTCAGCATGTCGCCGATCCGCCCCTCATAGTCGATCACGAAGCCGCGATTCACGATCGCGTCCGACACGCCCTGGCGCACGTCGTCGAAGCTGTCCTGGCTCTCGTAGACCGTCACGCCGGCCGACTCGGCGGCGGCGAAGCCCGCTCCCATCGCCACGCCTGCAACGACGGCGGCGGCCACAACAAGACGGAACGGATGCGACATGGCGATTTCCTCCCACTTCCCCGATATATTCGTCAATTAGAATATATTGCGCCGCCGAAGCCCGGCAGGCAAGCCGTTTCGCACTAGCGCGCCTTCGCGGCCGTTTCGATCTGCATGAAGCCGAGCGGGAGCGCGGTGGTGTCCTTGATCCGCTCCATCGCGAAGGCCGAAGACACATCGGTGATGTCGATCCGGGAGACGAGCCGCTTGTAGAAGGCGTCGTAGGCTTCAATGTCGGGCACGACGACCTTGAGCAGATAATCGACCTGACCGCTCATTCGGTAGAATTCCACGACTTCGGGCATGTCGGAGATGATCCGGGCGAAGCGGATCAGCCAGTCCTCGTTGTGCTGGTTGGTCGTGACGGAGACGAAGACCGTCACCTTCACGTTGACCTTGGCCGGGTCGAGCACCGCCACGCGCGCCTTGACGACGCCGTCCTCCTCCATCCTCTGGATGCGCCGCCAGCACGGCGTCGTGGAAAGCCCGACGCGGCGGCCGATCTCCGCCACCGGAACGGTCGCATCCTCCTGCAGAATGGAAAGGATCATGCGGTCGAGGCGGTCCAAG
Source organism: Pseudomonadota bacterium (assembly GCA_023417735.1). Taxonomy (GTDB): domain Bacteria; phylum Pseudomonadota; class Alphaproteobacteria; order Rhizobiales; family Afifellaceae; genus Propylenella. The sequence continues at coordinate 1,874 of JAEZEK010000211.1, forward strand.
CGCGTATCTCCGTTCGGTAGAAAACCATTTCTGTGCCGAGCGAAAAGCGCCGTCAAGTTTTCTCAGAACCGCCCGCTGCCAAGCAATCGTAGGTTTTCATTTCCGATGGCCGGTCTCCTATCCTCCGCTCCGATCGACGCGATCCGTTCGCAGGGAGCTTCCCGTGACCCGACTTGCCTTTCGCCTCGCGGCTGCGGCCGCGTTCATGCTCTACGCCGCGATTGCGCTTGCGGCGCAGCCGCTCGTCTCGCCGGAATGGCTGCATGAGCGGCTCGGCTCCGACGAGATCGTCATCGTCGAGTTCCGCACCGCGCTCGGCCAGTCGTCCCGGGACGATTACCTGAAGGCTCACATACCCGGCGCCGTCTGGAGCGACTATCCGGGGGCGTGGCGCACCGACCAGGACGGTTACCGGGGCACGGTTCCGAGCGTGGAGAAGCTGGAAGCCTACCTTTCCGAGCTCGGCGTTGCCGACGGCAAGACCGTGGTGCTCGTTCCGGTCGGAACGGGATCCTCCGACTTCGGCGTCGCGGCGCGCGCCTACTGGACCCTCAAATATCTCGGCCACGACACCGTCGCGATCCTGGAAGGCGGCTGGCAGGCATGGCAGGCGGCCGGCCTGCCGACCGAACAGGGCGACGTGACCCCGACGGGCGACCTCTTCATCGCCGAGATCAGGGACGCGTACCGCATCGAGACGCCGGACGTTTCGGCCAAGATCGAGGGCGACGCCATACTCGTCGACGCAAGGCCGGAGGCGCAGTATCGCGGCAGGGACAAGAGCGGCGAGGCCTCCCGGTTCGGCCGTCTGCCGGGTGCGATGTCGCTCGACCAGAACCTCTTCTTCGAAGAGAAGGGCTCGCGCCTGAAGGCGCTCCCGGCGCTGAAGGCGAGCGTGCCCGCCTCGCTCGCGCCGGACGCAGAGATCGTGAGCTACTGCAACACCGGACACTGGGCGGCGACCAACTGGTTCGTTCTGCACGAGCTGCTCGGCTACGAGAACGTGCGGCTCTACGTGGAATCGATGGTCGGCTGGACGCTCGACCCGTCCCGGCCGGTGGAGTCGGAGCGGACCCGCTTCGACGACCTGAAGGCCTGGTGGAACGGCCTGTTCAGCTGAGGATCCGATGAGCGCAAGCACGTTCGGGGCCGCGCCGGCGATCGCCGCGGCTCATCCCGCTCGGCGGATGGACCGCCCGGCCATCCTGGCAGCGGCCGCGCTCCTCGCGGCCTTCACGCTGCTGATCGGCGCGGAAGTCTCCGGGCGGATGGCCACGCTGTTCGTGATCGGCGCGGCGCTCGGCTTCGTGCTGCTGCACGGCGCTTTCGGCTTCACCGCGGGCTGGCGGAGCCTGGTGACGACCGGCGATGGCCGCGGCTTCCGCGCGCAGCTCCTCACGATCGGGCTGGCGATGCTCGCCTTCATCCCGCTCGTGAACGGCTACGGGCCGGAGGGACTGACGGGCGCGATCGCGCCGGTCGGCACCTCGCTGGTGGTCGGCTCGTTCATGTTCGGCATCGGCATGCAGCTCGGCAATGGCTGCGGCTCGGGCACGCTCTTCACGCTCGGCGGCGGCTCGGCCCGCATGGCTCTCACGCTCCTCTTCTTCATCGTCGGTTCGGTGATCGGCTCCATGCACCTGCCCTGGTGGCTGGCGCAGCCCGGCTGGGACCCCGTCAACCTCGCCGACTACCTGAGCGTGCCCGGCACCGTGCTCGTTCAGGCGGCGGCCCTCGGCGGCCTCGCCTGGTTCACGCTCGGCCGCGAGAAGCGGCGCGGCTTCGTGGCGCCTCCCGCGAACGGCCGAAGCCTCTTGCGCGGCCCCTGGCCGTTCGTCTGGGCGGCCGGCGCGCTCGCCGCCCTCGACGTCGCGACGCTGCTCGTCGCGGGGCATCCCTGGAC
>JAEZEK010000288.1 GCA_023417735.1 Pseudomonadota bacterium
CGGCAAGTCGACGCTCTTTAATCGGCTCGTCGGGCAGCGGGTCGCGCTCGTCGACGACCGTCCGGGCGTCACGCGCGACCGCCGCGAGGGCGAGGCGACGTTCGGCGAATTCGCGATGCGCGTCATCGACACGGCGGGGCTGGAGGAGGCGGGCGAGGAGAGCCTCGCCGGCCGCATGCGCCGGCAGACCGAGGCTGCGATCGCGGACGCCGACGTGGTCCTCTTCATGATTGACGCGCGGGCCGGCGTGACGCCGGCCGACGAGCATTTCGCCGCCGCCGTGCGGACGTCCGGAAAGCCGGTGGTCCTGATCGCCAACAAGGCCGAGGGCAGGGCGGCCGATTCCGGCTTGCTGGAGGCCTATTCCCTCGGCTTCGGGGAGGCCATCCCGGTTTCGGCCGAGCACGGCATCGGCATACCCGACCTCTACGACGCCATCAGGGAACATGCCCCGCCGGAGGAAGAAGCGGCTGCGGAGGGCGAGGACGCGGACGAGGGCCGGACCGGACCGCTGAAGATCGCCGTCGTGGGCCAACCCAACGCCGGCAAGTCGACGCTCATCAACCGGATGATCGGCGAGGAGCGCCTCCTGACCGGGCCGGAGGCCGGGATCACGCGCGATTCGATCGCGGTGCCCTGGACCTGGCGCGGCCGGGCGTTCGAGCTCGTCGATACGGCCGGCATGCGGCGCAAGGCGAAGGTCGTCGAGAAGCTCGAGAAGCTGTCCGTGGGCGACGCGCTCCGCGCGGTGCGCTTCGCCGAGGTCGTCGTGCTCGTGATGGATGCGAGCGAGCCGCTCGAGAAGCAGGATCTCCAGATCGCCGACCTCGTCGCGCGCGAGGGGAGGGCGCTCGTTCTCGTCCTCAACAAGTGGGACATGGTGGAAGACCGGCAGGCACGGCTCGACGAGATCCGGGCGGACCTCGCCGAAACGCTCGCCCAGGTCCGGGGCGTGCCGCTCGTGCCGATCTCCGGGCTGACCGGGTTCGGCCTCGACCGCCTGATGGAGACGGTCCTCGCGATCCACGCGGTCTGGAACAAGCGCATTGCCACCGCACAGCTCAATCGCTGGCTCGAGGCCACGACGGCGCGGCACCCGCCGCCGGCCGTGTCGGGGCGCCGCATCAAGCTCAAGTACCTGTCGCAGACGAAGACCCGGCCGCCGACCTTCTACCTGTCCTGCTCGCGGCCGGAATCGCTGCCCGATTCCTACCGCCGCTACCTGACGAACGGGCTTCGCGACGATTTCGGCCTGGACGGCGTGCCGATCCGGCTGATGCTGAGGGCCGAGCGAAACCCCTATGAGGGCAAGAAGCGGCAGACCCGCTGACGCGGGCGCGCCGCTTGATGAGAGCAGCAGCAGCCGCTATGAGGTCGCCACCAGGCCGGGCCCCTCTGGCAGCCTCAAAGCTGCGATGTCGGACTGGATGAGCGGAGCGGCTCCTTTGCCCCCTCGTCGAACCCAAGGGATGGCCCCGGCAGCGTAGCGCAACGAGCATTGCGCCATCCCTTCCAAGGTGTTGCAGGCGGGACATGCGGCCGTTCCTCGTTACTGAGGAATGAGGGTTCTGAATGTCTGAAATCTTTTCGGCCGACGTGATGACGGCCTTCCTACAGGTCATCATGATCGACCTGGTGCTGGCCGGCGACAATGCGATCGTGATCGGCCTGGCCGCCGCGGGGCTGCCGCGCGAGCAGCGCAACAAGGCGATCCTGCTCGGCATCGCCGCGGCGACCGTGCTGCGCATCCTGTTCGCGCTCACTACCACGCAGCTGCTCGCCTTCGGCCCGGCCCTGCTGGTGGCCGGCGGGCTGCTGCTCCTCTGGGTGTGCTGGAAGATGTGGCGCGAGCTTCGCCACGACCCCGTCGAGGAGCTTGCGGGCGAGGAGGCCCTCGTCGACGAAGACCTCAATTCCGACGGCACCGTCAGCGGCGGCGTGCCGAAGAAGACGTTCGCGCAGGCGGCGTGGCAGATCGTCATCGCCGATGTCTCCATGTCGCTCGACAACGTCCTCGCCGTGGCCGGCGCCGCGATGGAACATCCCTGGGTGCTGGTCTTCGGCCTCGTTCTCTCGATCGCCCTGATGGGTCTCGCGGCGACCTTCGTCGCGCGCATCCTGCAGCGCTATCGCTGGATCGCCTATATCGGCCTTGCCGTGATCCTCTACGTGGCGCTCGAGCTGCTCTACAAGGGCGCGGTCGGGCTGTGGCCGGAATTCGCCATCTTCTGAGGCCGAGGCATTCGACCCCGCGTGTGGCGGCGGGGCTGCGCTTCGGAAATTAGGTCGCGTCGGGCTGGCGCGGCCTGAACAGCCGGCCGTGCTCCGTCCAGAACACGACAAGCACGCCGAGAATGCTCAGCCCCAGGAACCCGGCGGCGAGCGGCAGGACCGTACCGTCGAAGGCCTGGCCGACCAGAAGGCCGAAGCCGGCGCCGAGGAGCGTCATGTAGAAGCCCATGAAGGAGGAGGCGGTGCCGGCGATCGCGCCGAGCGGCTCCATCGCCATCGCGTTGAAATTGGGCAGGGTCAGGCTGAACAGGAAGAGGTTCGCCGACAGCACCAGGCCGAACAGGACGAGGGGCGGCTTGCCGGCATAGGCGAGGGCGAGCGCCACCTGCAGCGCCGAGGCGAGCGCGAACCCGCAGATGCCGGTGTGCGACATGCGCCGGGTGCCGACGCGGCGCACCAGCCTCGAATTGAGGAACGAGCCGCCCCCCATCACGGCCGCGACCAGGCCGAAAGCGACCGGAAAGTAGGGGCCCAGCCCGTAGACATCGGTCGCGAAGATCTGCTGCGCCGAGCCGATGTAGCCCATCAGGCAGCCGAACATCAGGCCCATCGCCGTCGAGTAGCCGATCGAGACCCGGGTGGTGGCGCTCAGCCGGATGCCTGCGAGGATCCGGCTCATCGAGAACGGGAAGCGGTATTCGGGACGGAGCGTCTCGGGCATGCGGAGCGCGTACCAGCCGAGGATGACGAGCGCGAAGACGAGCATGCTGGCGAAGATGAGGTGCCAGCTCCCGATCGCGAGGAAGCCGCTGCCGACCGCCGGGGCGAA
>JAEZEK010000292.1 GCA_023417735.1 Pseudomonadota bacterium
GAGCATGCCGCCTCGCGCTTCCGGCGCGCGCCTGTTGTCGCTATGACGAAACCGATGCCGCCCCGCGCCCGTTCGACGAGGCCGCAGGAGACCCGATGCGCCTTCCCTTCGCAGCCGCCCTCTTCGCGATCGTCGCCCTGCTCGGCGCGCCCGCCGCAGCGCAGCAGACCTCCGCCCCAGCTACATCCCCCGGAGCGGCCGCGGAGGTCGTGGTGCCGAACTTCTGGGATCCGCGCGCGCGCCTGGAGCGCCCCGCCCCGGCGACGATCGGGCCGATCCGGTTCCTGACGACCGACGATTTCCCGCCCTTCAACTTCCGCGACCGGCGCGGCGTGCTGATCGGCTTCAACGTCGACCTGGTGCGCGCGATCTGCGAGGAGCTCAAGGTCGGCTGCGCAATCCAGTCGCGCCCGTTCGACACCCTGCGCCCGGCGCTGCTCGACGGCACCGGCGACGCCGTCATCGCCGGCCTGCGGGTGGACGAGATCCCCGACGGCGACGACCTGCTCCCGACCAACCCGTATCTGAAGATTCCCGGCCGCTTCGTGACGCGCAGGGACAGCGCCTTCGATCCCGCCGCGCGCACCCTCGACACGTTCGTGGGCACCGTCTGCGGCACGGCGCACGAGGCCTTCGTGCAGCGCTTCTTCCCGAACGCGAAGCCGGTCTGCTACCTGTCGCTCGCCACGGCGCTGCAGGAGGTGAAGGCCGGCAGCGTCCCGGCCGTCTTCGCCGACGCGCTCGGCCTCTCCTTCTGGCTCCACGGCGCGGATGCGGAGGATTGCTGCCGCTTCGCCGGCGGCCCCTATCTCGACGACCGCTATTTCGGCGAGGGCTTCACGATCGTGGTGCGGCCGGACGACCGCAAGCTCCGCGCCGCCCTCGACTACGCGCTCCGCGAGGTGCACCGGTCCGGCCGCTACGAGGAGATCTACCTCCGCTACTTCCCGGTCGGGCTGTTCTGAGCGCGCGCGGGGGGTCAAGTCTCGCTCGCGAACTCGCTCTTCCGGTAGAGCGCGTGGAGCGACAGCCCCGCCTGCACGAACGCCTCGTCCGCGCCCTCCTCGCGATCGACGAGCGTCAGGACGTCGTCGATCTCCGCCCCGGCGTGGCGCAGGCTCGAGACCGCCTTCAGGGCCGAGCCGCCGGTGGTCGTCACGTCCTCCACGACGAGAACCTTCCGCCCTGCGAGGGCCTCGCCCTCGGCGAGCCCCTCGATCAGGCTGCGCGTCCCGTGCGCCTTGACGTCCTTGCGCACGAACACCGCGCCGACGGGACGGCCGGCGACCGCGCTCATCGCCGCCGCCGCGCATACGATCGGGACCGCGCCCATCTCGAGGCCTCCGACGTAATCGGCCCCGAGCGCCGCCGCGCGCTCGGCGACCGCCGCGCCGATCAGCCGCGCGCCGTCCGGATGCAGCATGGTCGGCTTCAGGTTGAAGTAGATCGTGCTCGTCCGCCCGGAAACGAGCGTGAACGTACCGCCCTTCCGGAACGAGCGGGACCGGATCAGGTCGTAGAGCTCTGCGCGCGCGTCCATGCCGTCTCCTTGGCCGCCTCCTTGCGTCGCCGCGGTGATGGCGGGCGGGGCCGCACGGGTCAAGCCGGCGCGTTCGTCTCCGCCGGGGTCATCCACCCGATCGCGGCGCCGTCCGGCTGCTCCAGGATCGCGATCCGGCCGACGCCCGGCACGTCGAACGGCCGGCGGTGGACGGTTGCCCCGTGCCGCTCCGCCTCCGCGAGCCGCGCATCGACGTCGTCGACGGCAAGGTACGCAAACCAGTTCGCCGGCACGCCCGACCAGCGCAGATCGGAAATGTCCATCATGCCGGCCACCGGGACGTCGCCCTGGTAGGCGACCCAATAGGGGCCGCCCTCCGGCATCGGCATGGCCTCGAAGCGCCAGCCGATCACGGCCTCGTAGAACGCCTTGGCGCGATCGAAGTCGCGCGTCAGCAGCTCGTTCCAGTGGAAATGCCCGTGCGCGGCCATGACGGTCCCCCTCAGAGGGGCCATCTTCGGGCCGGCACGGACGGGAGTAAAGGCCGCTCGCCGGCAAGGCTCGGGCGAGCTGCGCCGTCAGCGGCCTTCGGCGGGCTCGGTCTCTGCGGCCGGCGCGGCCGCCTTCGGCCCGCCCTTGGAAACGCCCACCATCGCTGCCCGCAGCACGCGGTCACCGATCATGTAGCCCGGCTGCATGACCTGGACGACGGTGCCCGCCGGCACGCTGGCGTCCGGCACCTCGAACACCGCCTGGTGCCTGTGCGGGTCGAACCGCTCGCCCATGGCGGCGATCACCTCGACGCCGTGCCGGCCGAGCAGGCGCTCCATCTCGCGCGCGGTCATTTCGACGCCCTCGACCAGGCTCGCGACGGCCGGTTCGGCCTTGGCCTCCTCCGTCACGTTCTCCAGCGCCCGCGCCAGATTGTCGGCGACCGTCAGCATGTCGGCGGCGAACTTGGTCACCGCGTACTTGCGCGCATCGGCGATCTCGCGCTCGGAGCGCTTGCGGAAATTGTCGAGGTCCGCCGCCACGCGGACGAGGCGATCGGTGAGGTCGGCCTTCTCGCCCTCGAGCCTCGCCACCGTCTCGGCGGAGACTTCCGTTTCGCCCCCGTTCGCCTGCGCTTCGGCAGCCGCACCGGTTTCGGATGCGGCAGCGGGGTTCCGAGACGCCGTGGTGGTCTGGTCCGTGTCGTTCATATCCGTCACCCTGTTCACATGTTGGGCCGGATATCGAGCCTCGGGCGCCCGAAATCAAGGCGGCCGCCGTTCAGCGGCCGAGGAGCTGCGTCATGAGCTGCGCGGTGTAGTTCACCGCCGGGACGACCCGCGCATAGTTGAGCCGCGTCGGCCCGATCACGCCGAGCACGCCGACCACCCGGTCGCTCGTGTCGCGGAAGGGCGCCACCACCAGCGAGGAGCCGGACAGCGAGAAGAGCTTGTTCTCCGAGCCGATGAAGATGCGCACGCCCTCGCCCTGTTCGGCGAGCCCGAGGAGCTGGATGATGTCAGTCTTTGTCTCGAGGTCGTTGAAGAGCAGCCGCAGCCGCTCGATGTCCTCGGCGGCCGTTATGTCCTCCAGGAGGTTCGAGACGCCGCGGACGATCAGCGTCCCGGCGCGATCGCCGTCGCCGGACCAGGTGGCGAAGCCCGCCGCGATGACTTTGTCCGTCAGCGCGTCGATCTCGCGCCGCCGCTCGTCGCTCAGCCGCTCCAGTTCGACCCGCGCCTCGGCGAGCGTCCGGCCGACGATGTGCGCGTTCAGATAGTTGCTCGCCGTCGTGAGGGCCGAGGTCGGCAGGTCGCGCGGGACCTCGATGACGCGGTTCTCGACCGTGCCGCTCTCCGAGACGAGCACCACCAGGGCGCGCGTCGGCTCGATGCGCAGGAACTCGATGTGCTTGAGGCGGCCCTCGGTCTTGGCCGCGAGCACCACGCCGGCGCCGCGCGACATCGCGGAGAGCATCTGGCTCGCCTCGGTGAGGAGGCCCTCCACGGAGCGGCTTTCGCCGGCCGCCTTCACCTCCGCATCCATGCGGCGGCGCTCCTCCTCGGCGAGATCGCTCACCTCCATCACGGAATCGATGAAGAAGCGGAGCCCAAGCTCGGTCGGCAGCCGGCCGGCGCTGGTGTGCGGGGCGTAGATCAGGCCGAGTTCCTCGAGGTCGGCCATCACGTTGCGGACCGAGGCGGGCGAGAGCGCGGCCGCCAGGATCCGGCTGACGTTGCGCGAGCCCACCGGCGTGCCGGTCTCGAGATAGGTGTCGACGATCCGCCGGAAGATCTCCCGCGAGCGGTCGTCGAGAGCGTAGAGCGAATCGGGGAACGACATTCCTGCCGGTCGACCTCCGTGCAAACGGGACGCCATCTCTGGATCCGTCATATCGATCGCACTGCCGCCGCCAGCAAGTCCAGCGCTTTACCTCGGCGCGGGACCGTCCTAACACGTCGCCAGTTCCACGGAGTGACGATGAGACCTTCCAAGAGGGAGCCGGACGAGCTCCGGCCCGTATCGCTCGAGCGCGGCGTCTCCCGCCATGCGGAGGGCTCGTGCCTGGTGCGGTTCGGCGATACGCACGTGCTCTGCACGGCGAGCGTGGCGGAGCAGATTCCGGGCTGGCTGCGCGGCGCCGGCCGCGGCTGGGTGACGGCCGAGTACGGCATGCTGCCGCGCTCCACCAACGAGCGGATGCGGCGCGAGGCGGCGCAGGGCAGGCAAGGCGGCCGCACGCTGGAGATCCAGCGCCTGATCGGCCGCTCGCTGCGTGCAGTGGTCGATCTCAAGGCGCTCGGCGAGAAGCAGATCACGGTCGACTGCGACGTCATCCAGGCCGATGGCGGCACGCGCACCGCCTCGATCACCGGCGCCTGGGTCGCGCTCCACGACGCACTCGCCTGGATGCGCATGCGCAACATGATCGGCGACAACGTTCTGGTGGACCACGTCGCCGCCGTGTCGTGCGGGGTGCATGGCGGCGTGCCGGTGCTCGACCTCGATTATGCCGAGGATTCGGAAGCCGGCACCGACGCGAATTTCGTGATGACCGGCAAGGGCGGCCTCGTCGAGGTGCAGGCCACCGCCGAAGGCGCGCCCTTCAGCGAGGAGGACCTCCACCGCCTGATGGAACTCGCCAAGCAGGGCATCCGGCGGCTGGTCGATCTCCAGAAGATGGCGGTGGGCTGAGCGCCATGCGGCTAGAGCCCGGCCCGATCGTCGTCGCCAGCCACAATCCCGGCAAGGTGCGCGAGATCCGCGAGCTCCTCGCGCCCTTCGGCTTCGACGTCCGCGCGGCCAGCGAACTCGGCCTCGACGAGCCGGAGGAAACCGGCACGACCTTCGAGGAGAACGCGGTCCTGAAGGCGCGGGCGGCGGCGGAGGCGTCGGGACTGCCCGCGCTCGCCGACGATTCCGGCCTCGCCGTCGATGCGCTCGGCGGCGAGCCGGGCATCTATTCCGCGCGCTGGGCCGGCGAGGACAAGGACTTCGCGCGCGCCATGCGCAACGTCGAGGAGAAGCTGCAGGCGGCCGGCGCGACCGCGCCGGAACGCCGCTCCGGCCAGTTCGTGTGCGTGCTCGCGCTGGCCTTTCCCGGCGGCGCGGTCCGCACCTTTCCCGGCATCGTGCAAGGCACGCTGGTCTGGCCGCCACGGGGCACCCAGGGCTTCGGCTACGACCCGATGTTCCTCCCGGCCGGCGAGAGCCGCACCTTCGGCGAGATGAGCGCGGAGGAGAAGCACGGCTGGACGCCCGGCGACACGCATGCGCTCTCGCACCGCGCCCGCGCCTTCATGCGCTTCGCCGGAGAATGCCTCGGGCCGCGATGAACGAGCCGGCGCGCCTGCCGGAGGCGGCGACCGCCTTCGGCGTCTACCTGCACTGGCCGTTCTGCGCGGCGAAGTGCCCCTATTGCGACTTCAACTCGCATGTCAGGCACGCGCCGCCGGACCAGAAGCGCTTCGCCGCGGCTTTCGCCCGCGAGATCCGCCACTTCGCGGCGCTGACGCCCGGCCGCACCGTCACCTCCGTCTTCCTCGGCGGCGGCACGCCGTCGCTGATGGAGCCGGCGACCGTCGCGGCGCTCCTCGACGCGGTGGCGGGGTCCTGGACGGTCGCGCCCGACGCCGAGATCACGCTCGAGGCCAATCCGTCCAGCGTCGAGGCCGAACGCTTCCGCTCCTACCGCGCCGCCGGCGTGAACCGCGTCTCGCTCGGCGTGCAGTCGCTGCG
>JAEZEK010000312.1 GCA_023417735.1 Pseudomonadota bacterium
GCGCAAGAACGACAAGACGCGCCCCCGACATTGACGATGCGTTGCATGAGGCGGGGCCGCGCGGCAACGCCGAGGCCGTTTCCGGAGACGAGTGGAGGAATGCAGGTGCAGGCGGACTGGCAGACGATCGACACGGATCTCTTGGTCATCGGCGGCGGCGTGGCCGGCAGCATGGCTGCAATCCCGGCGCTGGAGGCGGGGCTCGACGTCGTCGTCTGCGAAAAGGGGCGGGTGCTCGACAATTGCGGCAGCGTCGGCTGCGGCGTCGACCATTACCTCACCGTGATGGAGAGCGGGCCGGAATGGGACACGCCCGAGTTCCTCCTCAAGCACCTCCCGCAATTGACCGACGGCATCGTCGACATGGCGGTCGCGAGCCGCGTCATCCACGAGATGCCACGGATCCTGCGCAAGATCGAAGGGATGGGCGTGGACTTCAAGGACCCGCGCACCGGCGACTATTCCCGCCATCGCTCGTTCGGCCTGCCGGGCGCCTACCACATCAATTTCGACGGGACGGACTTCAAGCGCAGGATCGGCAAGCACGTGCGTGCCGGGAAGGCGGCCGTGCTCATGAGGACCATGGCCGTCCAGCTGCTGGTGAAGGACAACCGTGCCTATGGCGCGCTCGCGTTCAACTTCAGGACCGGGAGCTGGGTCGCGATCCGGGCGAAGGCCGTGGCGCTCACCGCCGGCGACGTGAACCGGATTTCCGAGAACGCGTCGGGCCTCGCCTTCGACAGTTGGCATTTCCCGTACAATACCGGCGACGCGCAGGCGATGGGCTACCGCGCGGGTGCCGCGCTGACGAACATGGAGTTCACCGAGGCGACGCTCACGCCCAAGGGCTTCTCCGCGCAGGGCCTCAATGCCGTCGTGTCGATGGGCGCCTACTTCCTCAACAAGCACGGCGAGCGGTTCATGTTCCGCTACGACGAGAAGGGCGAGAACGCCCGCCGCGCCGTGCTCGCCGATGCCGTCGTCAACGAATACCTGCTCGGCAACGGGCCGATCTATCTCGACTGCCGCCACCTGCCGGAGGAGGAGCTCGACCACATGGAGGAGACCCTCCAGGTCGACCGCTACACGCTTCCCGCCTATTACCGGCAGAAGGGCATCAGCTTCCGCACGGACCTGATCGAGGTTTCGATTTCGGAGCTCTCGATCCGCCGCAGCGGCGTCTACTTCCGCGGTAGCGGCCTGGCCGTCGACACCAACGGCGAGAGTTCCGTGGAGGCGCTCTTCGCGGCCGGCGACTGCGCGAGCGTCAGCGGCGGCATCGCCGGCGCGGCCGTCCTCGGACACATTGCGGGCGAGGGCGCCGTCGCCCGGATCCGGAGCACCGTGGGCTCGCTTCCGGACATCGACTGGGCGGAGGCAACCCGCATCCGCGCCGAGTCCGAGGGCTCGCTCGGTCGCGCCGGGGGAATGCCCTGGAAGGATTTCGAAGGCCAGATCCGGCGGACCGTCAGCGATTATGTCGGCGTGCGGCGGACCGGGAACGGGCTGCGCCTCGCGCTCGAGACGCTCGCCGCCCTTGCCAAGCGCGAGGACACGCTCGCGGCCGAGGACCTGCACGGCGTCATGCGGGTGCACGAATCGAAGAACATCCGGCTCAACACCGAGGTGATGGCGACCGCGGCGCTGGCGCGGACCGAGACCCGCACCCGCTCGGCACACCGGCGGATGGATTATCCCGAACCGGACAACGAGAACTGGCGGAAGTTCGTGCTCGTCGAGAAGGGCGCCGACGATCGCCCGAGCGTACGCGCCATCGAAGCAGATCAGCCGCTCGCGGCCGCGTTCGCGCGGTCGTCCCAGTCGGCTCCCGAACGGAGGTTTGATTATGCTGCCGGTGCCTAAGGAAGGCGTTCACAACCCGGTCAAGATCGATGCGGAGCTCTGCATCCGCTGCAATCTTTGCGATTGGATCTGTCCAGGCGACATCATCTACAAGGAAGAGAACAACAAGGAGACGATGCCGGTCGTCGCCTATCCGGACGAGTGCTGGTACTGCGGACTGTGCGAATCGACCTGCCCGACGGACGCGATCGAGATCGTCTTCCCGGAGCAGATGCTCCGCAACCAGACCGACGTCGTCACGCTGCTCGGGAAGGTGGTCTGACGGGAGCCTGACGGCCGCGCGGCGGGAATGCTCGAATTTCCCGCTTTGCAAGCCGTGCAATCGTTTGTATTGAGAGAAGGCCGGCGGTTTTAACAAGAAGAATGCCGGCAACCGAGGGAGGGAGCGCGGATGGTAGAGGCCATCTGGGCGGGGCTGGCGGCGCTGATGTCGCCGGAATCGCTCATCTTCATGGTGATTGGCGTCTGCTACGGCATCGTCATCGGCATTCTGCCGGGCCTTGGCGGAATCGTCGCGATGGCGCTGCTCCTGCCCTTCACCTGGGGCATGGACTTCGCGCCGGCCATGGGCCTGCTCCTCGGGGCGCACATCGCCACGATCTGGGGCAGTTCGGTCACGAGCATCCTCTTCCGCGTGCCGGGCTCGGCGAAGAGCGTCGCCCTCATCTTCGACGGCTTCCCGATGACCCAGAGGGGGGAGGCCAGCCGCGCGCTCGGCGCCTCCGCCGCGGCCGCCCTTCTCGGCGGCGTCATCGGTGCCGTGTTCTTGGCCGTCTCGATCCCGATCACCCGGCCGGTGATGATGGCGCTCGGCCCGGCCGAGTTCCTGATGCTGGCGCTGTGGGGCCTGACCGTGCTCGCCACCTTCAGCGACGGCTCCGTGCTGAAGGGCCTCGCCGCCGCGGGCCTCGGCCTGCTGACCGCCTTCATCGGCATGGACCTCGTCACGGCCACGCCGCGCTTCACCTTCGACAGCGTCTACCTCATGGACGGGGTCTCGTTTCCCGTCGCCATGATCGGGCTCTTCGCCATCGCCGAGATGATGAAGCTGTTCGCGACCGGCGGCTCGCTGGTCGAGCGTCGGGTCGTCGAGCAGAAGAGCTCCGTCTGGGAGGGCGTCCGCGACGCCTTCCAGCGTTGGGGCCTCGTGTTCCGTTCGAGCCTGCTCGGCGTCTGGATCGGCGTGCTGCCTGGCATCGGCGCGAGCGTCGGCGGCATCGCGGCCTACGCCCAGGCGCTGAGGACGTCCAAGAACCCGGAGACCTTCGGCAAGGGCAACGTCGAGGGCGTGATCGCGCCTGACGCAACGGTCGGCGCCAACGAGGGCGGCGGCCTGCTGCCGACCCTCGCGCTCGGCATTCCCGGCGGCGAAGGCATGGCGATCGTGCTGATTGCCTTCATCGGCCTCGGCGTGGTGCCCGGCCCGAAGATGCTGACCGACCACATGGACCTCATCTTCACGCTGGTCTGGGTGATCGTGCTCGCCAGCATCATCACCTCGATCATCGGGCTGATCATCTCGCCCTATCTCGCCCGCATCCCGAGCCTCAACAACAACATCATCATTCCGCTCGTGCTGTCTGTGTGCGTGATCGGCGCCTACGCCGCGCGCGGCCAGATGTCCGACGTCGTGGTCGCCGGCGTCTTCGGCGCGATCGGCTATCTCATGGACAAGTATCACTATTCGCGGGCGACCTTCGTGATCGGCATGGTCCTCGCCGTGATGATCGAGCGGAATCTCCACCTTTCCGTCTCGCTCTATGGCGAATGGTTCATCCTGCAGCGGCCGGTCGCTGCGATCATGCTGATCCTCATCGTCGTGACCACGGCCTGGCCGTTCTACCGCAACTGGAAGCGCGACAAGGAACTGCGGAAGATCACGCTCGCCGAGACCGGGAGGACGTCATGACCCGCAGGCTGCAGGAGAACGTCGTCGCTCTCCTCGTCATCCTCATCTTCGCCGCGGCGATCTATGCCTCCCTCGGCTACGGTCCGCGCGCCCGGCTGGTGCCGATCCCGATCGCCGTCATCGGCATCCTCCTGATGCTCGCGCAGCTCTACCTGCAGAACTCGCGATCCGAGCAGGATCTGCAGATCGACCTCCTGGAGTTCATCTCTAAGAAGTCGACCGGCGCCGAGGACGCGGTGCCGACGGCCGCAGAGGGCGCCGAGGAGGCAGCCAGCCAGCCTCGCAAGCGTGATCCGCGCATGGAGTTCGCCGCGCTCGGAATGGTCGTGCTGCTGATCGGCATGTTCTTCGTCGTCGGGCCGATCCCGACCATGTTCCTGTTCACCGCGGGCTATTTCGTCCTCAGCCGGCACTATTCGCCCGCGCGGGGCGTGCTCTACGCCTTCATCGGGACGCTCGCGGTCTATGCCCTCTTCTATCTCTGGCTCGGCGTCGACATGCGCCAGGGAATGGTCGACCTGAGTTTCGGCATGTGGTGAGCCGACGCTGGGAGCGGCGGAAGAAGCGACGCCAACAAGACAACGGAGTGGAGGAAAGTATGTTCAAGCATTGGAAATCGGCAGCGGCCGGCCTGGCGGCCGCCGCGATCCTCGCCGCGGTGCCGCTCGCCGGAGCCGTGGCGGGTCCGTTCTACGACGGCAAGGACGTCACGCTGATCGTCCCGAACTCGCCGGCCGGGTTCATGTCGCGCTATGCGCAGACGCTCGCGCCGCACATCGCCAAGAACCTCGGCGCCAGCAACCTGCGCATCGACAACCAGCCGGGTGCCGGCAGCCTGAAGGGGACCAATTCGGTCTGGGCCGCGAAGCCCGACGGCATGACGATCGGCTTCACCAACGTCCCGACGCTGGTGATCGCCCAGCTCGCCGAGAGCCCGGGCGTCCGCTTCGACGCCACCAAGTTCGTGTATCTCGGCCGCGTCGCCGCCGAGCCGCGCCTCATAACCGTCGGCACCAACAGCGGCATCAAGAGCGTCGACGACATCCGGAATCTCGGCCGCCCCTTCGTCTTCGCCTCGCAGGGCACGGACGAGGACTTCTACACGATGGTCGTGCTGGCCGACGCGCTCGGCTACGAGATGAAGATCGTGACCGGCTACGAAGGCGAGGCCGATACGGCCATCGCCGTCATCAAGGGCGACGCCGACGGCCAGATGACGAGCTGGACGGGCTCGCTCGCGCAGATCGAGGCCGGCGACAAGGTGCCGGTCGTGTTCGCCACCCGCGAGCGGCAGGACGTGGCGCCCGACGTGCCGACCGCGATCGAGCTCCTCAAGGACGATGCGAAGAAGGATCAGGTGAACGCGATCAGCGCCATCCTGAGCCTCAGCCGCGGCTTCTTCGGTCCTCCGGGCATGGATCCGGCGGCCGTCGAGGAGATGCGCGCGGCGATCGAGAAGACGCTGACCGACCCGGCAATCGTCAAGGAGATGCAGGAGAAGGGCATGCCGATCGTCTTCGCCCCCGGCGAGGAGCAGCAGAAGACGGTCGAGGAGGTCTTCGCCGCCGGCAAGGACCTGACGCCGGTCTTCAAGGCCGCCCTGCAGAAGATCCAATAAGAAGAGCAAGCCGGGCCGCCCCCTCCCCGGGGTGGCCCGTTTCGCCTGGCCGGCACGCGTGCCGGCCATTTTCTTTTCGGGCGGTTGCCCGGCGGGTCCTCAACC
>JAEZEK010000346.1 GCA_023417735.1 Pseudomonadota bacterium
GGGGTGGGGCGGCTCGGTGCGCGTGACGACAGGGGGTGGGGCGGCTCAGGCCGCGTGACGACGGGTGGGTGCGGCCGGGCTATTCGGCTAGCTGCGACAGGACCGAATGAGCGGCCCTCACGCGTGCGGCGTTCGGATAGAACCGGTTGGCCAGCATGACGATGCCGATCTTCTCGGCGGGAATGAAGGCGACGTAGGCCCCGAAGCCGCCGGTGGACCCGGTCTTGTTGAAGATCGCGCCGTCCGAGGAGGCCTGCGGCGGTTCGATCGCAGTCGCCGGGTGCGGCTCCAGCGCCATTGCGGGCCCGTTGCCGGCGACCATCCGCTCCACCGCGACCGGCCAGGGATAGCGCTCCCAGACGAGCGCCTGGACCACCTCTCCCGAACGGAACCGGCCGGCATGGGTCGCCTGGAGCGCGCCGGCGACATCGCCCGGCACCGCGCCGACGCCCATGTTCGCCTCCAGGAAGCGGAGCATGTCGACGGCATTGGACTTGACGCCGTAGGCCTCGTCCGCGAGCGGCCCGGGGTTCACCCGGACCGGCCTGCCGTCCCGGTTGTAGCCCCAGGCGTAGGAGCCCGCCTCGGCCGCGGGTACGCGGATGTAGGTCCGCTCCAGGCCGAGCGCGGGAAAGAGGCGCCGCTCCATCAGGTCGACGAAGCCGGCGCCCATCGCCCGGGCGGTGGCCACGCCGAGGAGGCCGATGCTGGGGTTGGCGTAGGTGCGCTGCGTGCCGGGCGGAAAGCGCGGCTTCCACGCCCGGAAGTAATCCATGATCTGCGCGTTGGTCCCGACGCCGTCCGGGAACTGCAGGGGAAAGCCGCCGGCGGTGTGGGTGGCGAGGTCGAGCAGGCGCACCCGGTCGAGGGCGCTGCCCTTCAGCTCCGGCAGGTGCAGGGCGACGCCGTCTTCGAGCGACAGCCTTCCCTCCACCTCGCCGAGGGCGGCGAGCGTCGCGGCGAAGGTCTTGCTGACGGAGCCGAGCTCGAACAGGGTGTCGCGCGTGACGGGCACGCGCGGGTCCCTCGCGGCGACGCCGTATTCGAGGAAGTGGCGTTCGCCGTCGATCGTCACGGCGACCGCGAGGCCGGGAATGCCGTGCTCGGCGAGGAGCGGCTTCATGGCCGCGTCGACGATCCGGCGCACCTCTGCCGGCGGCGCACCCGCAGCATTCCCGCCGGGCGGGGCGCCCAGCGCGGCGGCGAGGAAGCCGGCGGCGATCAGGAGGCCCCGGCGAAGGGGCCCCGGCGGCGCCTTCCGTCGGGCGTTCGTGCGCGCGCTGTCCATATCCGCGGGGCTCCCCGATTCGGCCGTTTCGGTAACGACCCGTCTTAGAGCCTCCGTCGGGGGCAATGAAAGCCGACGCGTCCGGCCTAGTGCTTGCCCTCGTCCTTGTGGTGCGGCGGCTGGACCGGGGCGGGCGGATCGCTCGCGGGGAAGCTCTCCTCGAGCGCCTCGTCAAGGATCTCCTCGTCGTCGTCCGGCGCCGGCGTGTCCGGCTCGCGCGGCTTTCTCGGATCCTGCTGCATCTGCACCCCTCCTCGGCACTGTCCACGGCCAACGCATAGCCGGCAATGCAAGTTCCCGCTGCAGGGCGGAATTCCGCTGCGATTTACCTAAACTTCAACGCATGCTGGCTCGCAGGCTGCGGCAGGAGCAGAGTAGGTGCCTCGCGGCGCGCGGGCGACACAAGCAGGCGTCCGCACCACGAACCGCAGCGATGGCAAGCGATGGCGACCGGCCCAGACCGACGCGTGCTCGGACCGTTCCTCGGCCCCGACAGGAATGCGTTCAACCTCGTGCGCCTCTGCGCGGCGCTCTCGGTGATCGTCTCGCACGCCTTCGTCATCGTCGGCGGCAAGGGGACCGCGCAGCCGCTCGCGCTGCTCACGCCGTTCACCCTCGGCCAGCACGCGGTGAACGTCTTCTTCGTCATATCGGGCCTCACCGTCGCGGCCAGCCTCGACCGCAACCCGGACGTGCTGCGTTTCATCGCGCACCGCTGCCTGCGCATCTTCCCGGCGCTCTTCGCGTTCGGCCTGGTCTTCGCCTTCGCGATCGGCCCGTTCGTGACGGCGAGCGACCTCGCGGCCTATTTCGGCAGCGCGGACACGCTCGCCTATCCGTTCGCCGTTCCGGTCCTGCTCAGCCACGCGCCGGCGCCGGAGGGGGTGTTCCTGACGGCGCCGCTCGCCGGGGCGGCAAACGTGCCGCTCTGGACGATCGAATACGAGCTGCTCGCCTATGCGGGGCTCGCGACGCTCTTCGCGCTCGGGCTGCTGCGGAACGGCAGGGTGCTCGTCGCCCTGATCGCGCTCTGCGCGGCCGCGCTCGTCGGGCTCAGGGGGGCGCCGGACGTTCTGCGCATGTGGAGCGGGGCGCTGCACCCGCCGCTCTTCGGGCTTACCTTCCTGCTCGGCGTCGCGGCCTATCGCTGGCGCGACCGGGTCGCCCTTTCGCCGTGGCTTCTGGCGCTTCTCCTGGCCGCGGCGGTGGCGCTCGGCGGAACGGCAGTGGGGCCGGTGGCCTACGTCGCGCTCGCCGCCTACGGCGCGCTCTATCTCGGCACGCTGCCGATGGGCGCGCTCGCGCGCTGGACGCGGCACACCGACGTCTCCTACGGCACCTACATCTACGGCTGGCCGGTCCAGCAGACGCTGGTCGTCATCTTCCCTGGCTGGGGGCTCGTGCCGCTGACGTGCGCCGCGCTCGTCGCCGCGCCGCTCGCGGGGCTCCTCTCCTGGACGATCGTCGAGAAGCGGGCGCTCGCGCTGAAGAAGCGGCTGCCCGCGTTCAGGACCGCGGCGGCGGCCGCTTCCTGAGCGGGGTCAGGGGTTTCCCACCACCAGGATGTGGAGCGCGCGCGGACCGTGCGCGCCGAGGATCAGCGTCTGCTCGATATCGGCGGAGCGGGACGGGCCGGTCACGAGATTGACCGTGCGCGGCATGACGCCGGGGCCGAGGGCCTCGCGCAGGCGCGCCCAGGCCGCCTCGAAATCGCCCACGATGTCGGCGGCGGAGACGACCACGACATGCGTGTCGGGCAGGAAGGTGACGGTGGTCGGGTTGTCCGGCCCGGACGCAAGCATCAGCGTCCCAGTCTCCGCGATGGCGGCGAAGGCATGGCTCAGCCCGACGGCGTCGTGGCCGTCGGACGGGCCGGAGCGCAGCTCGAGGTGGGGCGCGACGTCCCACGGCATGGCCGTCAGCCGCGGATCCGCACCCAGCCGGACGGAAGCCGACAGATTGTGCCGGCGGAGATGGTCGGCGAGGGCGGCGGGCACGTCCTCCGGGCCGGCGAGCCGGGCGACGGTCGCATTGACGCGCTCGGCCATCAGGCAGAACAGCGCGACGCGCTCGGCCGGCGGCAGTTGGCCGCGCGCCGGCACGAGGTTCGGCCGGCGCTCGGAGAGGCGCCGTTCGACCG
>JAEZEK010000467.1 GCA_023417735.1 Pseudomonadota bacterium
GCGGCCAGAAGCAGCGCATCGCGGTCGCGCGGGCGATGCTCAAGGACGCGCCGATCCTCGTCCTCGACGAGGCGACGGCCGCGCTCGATTCGGAGGTGGAGGCCGCGATCCAGGAGAGCCTCGCCGACCTGATGGCCGGCAAGACCGTCGTTGCGATCGCCCACCGGCTCTCCACGATCGCCGCGATGGACCGGCTGGTGGTGCTTGACGACGGCCGGATCGTGGAGGAGGGGCGCCACGCCGATCTCCTGCGCAGCGACGGGCTCTATGCCCGCCTCTGGGAGCGCCAATCCGGCGGCTTTCTCGCCGCCGAAGCCGACGGGCGGCTCGCCCTCGCCTGAGCCGCCCGGTCCGGGGATTCCGATCGAGGCGGAAAACTTGCGACATTCTGGCATTCCGCCGCGCCCTCGACTGGACACCTTTTTTGAACGGTGACAAAAGGCCTGCGGCGGAGGCCAGCCGTCGCGCCGCGGGCGTTCGGCTGGCCGGTCCGATCTTCCCGGAAGCCGCCGACGACGACGCCGGTTGCGCCGACCTGGTCGGCGATACGCGAGAGGGTGAGCTTTGGCTGACACGACGACCCATCCGATAACCGCAGCGCCCGAGGCCAAGCACATCGAGCCGCACGAGGTGGGAGCGCCGACCCGGCGGGACTTCCTCCTGATCGCGACCGGCGCCTTCGCCGCCGTGGGCGCGGCCGCGGCGATCTGGCCCTTCATCGACCAGATGAACCCCGACGCCGCCTCGCTGGCGCTCGCCTCGGTGGAGGTCGACATCTCCTCGATCCAGCCCGGCCAGTCGATCACGGTGATGTGGCGCGGCAAGCCGGTCTTCATCCGCAACCGCACGGAAGCGGAGATGGAGGAGGCGCGCAGCGTGCCCCTCGGCGATCTCAAGGACCCGCTGGCGCGCAACGAGAACGTCGACGCCAGCGCGCCCGCCACCGACGAGAACCGCGCGCCGGCCGGCTACGAGCAGTGGCTCGTCATGGTCGGCATCTGCACGCATCTCGGCTGCGTCCCGCTCGGCCAGCAGGGCGATTACGGCGGCTGGTTCTGCCCCTGCCACGGCTCGCACTACGACACGGCGGGCCGCATCCGCCGGGGACCGGCGCCGGAGAACCTTCTCGTTCCGACGCTCTCCTTCGTGGACGACACCACCATCCGCATCGGCTGATCCGCCCGACGAGAGCCCCGACCATGCACGACCATTTTCCCCGCTATCAGCCGAAGACCGCCGTCGGCCGGTGGTTCGATGCCCGGATGCCGGCGACCCGGCTCCTCTACGATTCCTTCGTCGCCTATCCGATCCCGCGCAACCTCAACTACTGGTACACGTTCTGCGGCATTCTCAGCGGCATGCTGATCGTGCAGATCCTGACCGGCGTCGTCCTCGCCATGCACTACGTGCCGAGCGCGGACCTGGCGTTCGAGTCGGTCGAGAAGATCATGCGCGACGTGAACTACGGCTGGCTGCTGCGCTACCTGCACGCCAACGGCGCCTCGATGTTCTTCATCGCGGTCTACATCCACATGTTCCGGGGCATGTATTACGGCTCCTACAAGGAGCCGCGCGAGCTCCTGTGGATCCTCGGGGTGATCATCTTCCTGCTGATGATGGCGACGGCCTTCATGGGCTACGTGCTGCCGTGGGGCCAGATGAGCTTCTGGGGCGCCACGGTCATCACCAACCTGTTCTCGGCGATCCCGCTCGTCGGCAACTCGATCGTGACCTGGCTCTGGGGCGGCTTCGCGGTCGGCGACCCGACGCTCAACCGCTTCTTCTCGCTGCACTACCTGCTGCCGTTCATGATCGCCGGCGTGGTCATCCTGCACGTCTGGGCGCTGCACGTGACCGGCCAGACCAACCCGACCGGGATCGAGGTGAAGTCGAAGCAGGACGTCGTGCCCTTCACGCCGCACGCGACGATCAAGGACGGCTTCGCGCTGGTGCTGTTCTTCATCCTGTTCGCCTGGTTCGTGTTCTACCAGCCGAACTTCCTCGGCCACCCGGACAATTACGTGAAGGCGAACCCGCTGGTGACGCCGGCGCACATCGTGCCGGAATGGTACTTCCTGCCGTTCTACGCGATCCTGCGGGCGATCCCCTCCAAGCTCGGCGGCGTGATCGCGATGTTCGCCTCGATCGCGATCCTGTTCGTGCTGCCGTGGCTCGACACCTCGCGGGTGCGCTCGGCGAACTACCGGCCGCTCTACCGGCAGTTCTTCTGGATCCTGGTCCTGGTCTGCATCGGCCTCGGCTGGCTCGGCGCGAAGCCCGCGGAGGGCGGCTACGTCATCGCCGCGCGGATCCTCACCGCCTATTACTTCCTCCACTTCCTCGTCATCCTTCCGCTCCTCGGCCTGTTCGAGACGCCGAAGCCGCGGCCGGCCTCGATCGCCGATGCGGTGCTCAGCAAGAAGGGCGGCGGCCCGTTCAGGCCAGCAGGCGCGCCGGCTTCGCCGGACACCAGGGGCTGACATGGCAACCGGACAGGGCAGAGCTCAGATGAGAACAATGATTGGCCGGATCGCGGCCGCGGCCGTCCTCTCCTTCGCGGCCGCTTCCTTCGCCGTGCCGCAGGTCCAGGCGGCGGAAGAGGAGGGCGGCACGGTCCATTACCCGCTCCGTCAGCCGCGGCAGATGAACTGGACCTTCGACGGCCCGTTCGGCGCGTTCGATCCGGCCCAGCTCCAGCGCGGCTTCCAGGTCTACCGCGAAGTCTGCGCGGCGTGCCATTCCATGGAGTTCGTCGCCTTCCGCACGCTCGGCTCCAGCAAGGGCCCGCATTTCAGCGAGGAGGCCGTGAGGGCGCTCGCCGCGGAGTACGAGATCACCGACGGGCCGGACGAGAACGGCGACATGTTCGAGCGGCCGGGCACTCCGGCCGACCGCATCCCGCCGCCCTATCCGAACGAGCAGGCCGCGCGCGCGGCGAACGGCGGCGCCTATCCGCCCGACCTCTCGCTGATCGCCAAGGCGCGCACCGTGGAGCGCGGCTTTCCGGCCTTCGTCTTCGATGCCTTCACGCAGTACCAGGAAGCCGGACCCAACTACCTCTATTCGCTCCTGACCGGCTACGTGGATCCGCCGGAGGGCGTCGAGGTCCGCGACGGGCTCTACTACAACCCGTATTTCGTGGCCGGCGACCAGCTCGCCATGCCGCCGCCGCTCTCCGACGGCCAGATCACCTACGCCCAGAACGAGGACGACAACCCGGCGAACGACGTACCGGAGACGGTCGACCAGTATTCCAGGGACGTGACGGCCTTCATGGTGTGGGCGGCCGAGCCGCACATGGTCGAGCGGAAGAGCATGGGCTTCACGGTCATGATCTTCCTGATCATCTTCGCGGGCCTCGTCTACTACACCAAGCGCAAGGTCTGGGAGGCGGTCGAGCACTGAGCCGGCCGGAAGGGTTTCCGACTGAGGCGGGCCGAGGCCCGCCTTTTTCGTTTCGGCCAGCTCGCTCTTGCGCGGGTCGATCGCCGTCATTGACCATCCCGACGGCCTTGCCCTGCCGCGCCGAGGTCGGCATTGCTGGAGCGGGCGAGGGTTTGGCGGAGGCAGGCATGCAATCGGTTCTCGGCTTCATCGGCGGCTCGGGCTTCTACGACCTGCCCGGCCTCACCGACCCCGAATGGCGGCATGTGGAGAGCCCCTGGGGCGAGCCGTCGGACGCCATCCTCTTCGCGGAGCTCGACGGCCTGCCGGTTCGGTTCCTGCCGCGCCACGGCCGGGGCCACGTTCATTCGCCCACCGACATCAACTACCGCGCCAACATCGATGCCCTCAAGCGGGCAGGGGTGACCGACCTCGTCTCGGTGTCGGCATGCGGGTCGCTGAAGGACGACCTCTCGCCGGGCATGATCGTGCTCGTCGAGCAGTTCATCGACCGCACCTTCGCGCGCGAGAAGAGCTTCTTCGGCAAGGGCTGCGTCGCCCACGTCTCGATGGCGCATCCGGTCAGCCCGCGGCTCGTCGAGCGGATCGCCGCCGCGGCGGACGCCGAGGGCATCCGCTACCATTGGGGCGGCACCTACATCACCATGGAAGGCCCGCAATTCTCCTCGCGCGCGGAGAGCGAGCTCTACCGCTCCTGGGGCTGCGACGTCATCGGCATGACCAACATGCCCGAGGCGAAGCTCGCCCGCGAGGCCGAGATCTCCTATGCGAGCGTGGCGATGGTGACGGACTACGATTGCTGGCATCCGGAGCACGGCAATGTCGACGTGCAGGACATCCTGCGCGTGCTCGCCGAGAATCGCGACAAGGGCCAGCGGCTGCTGGTGCGCCTCGCGCGCGCCTTTCCACGGGAGCGCGAGCCGTGCCCGGTCGGCTCGGACCGCGCGCTCGAGCACGCCCTGATGACCGCCCCCGACAAGCGCGACCCGGCGCTCCTCGCCAAGCTCGACGCGGTCGCCGGCCGGGTCCTGTCGCGCGGTTGACCGGCTACATCCGCCACATCCCGTTCATCATCAGCCCCATCCCGCCGAAGATCGTGCCGAACACCGCCATGACCAGCATCACGATCAGGAAGACCACGAAATAGGCGGGGATGGCCGCGAGCGTGAACTTGATGAAGATCGCGACCAGCCGCCAGAAGGGGATGTCGATATCGGTGATGGTGACGCGCCGATCGTCGCCGTCCATGGCTCTGCCTCCTGCACTGCAGCAGCGGCAGGCTCGCACCGCGGTCGCCGCCGCGCAACGGAGGATGCTCGATGAAGCCGGTTGACCAGGGCCTCCAGTCCGCGATCCGGACGATCCCCGACTATCCGAGGGCGGGCATCCTGTTCCGCGACATCACCACGCTGCTCGGCGATCCGCGCGCGTTCCGCCGCGCCGTCGACGAGCTGGTTCATCCCTGGGCGGGCTCGAAGGTCGACAAGGTGGCCGGGATCGAGGCGCGCGGCTTCATTCTCGGCGGGGCGGTGGCGCACCAGCTCTCGGCCGGCTTCGTGCCGATCCGCAAGAAGGGCAAGCTGCCGCACGACACCGTGCGGATCGCCTATTCGCTGGAATACGGCCTCGACGAGATGGAGATGCACCGGGATGCGATCGCGCCCGGCGAGCGGACGATCCTCGTCGACGACCTGATCGCCACCGGAGGCACCGCCGAGGCCGCCGTGAAGCTCATGCAGGGGATCGGCGCGGAGATCGTGGCCGCCGTCTTCGTGGTCGACCTGCCGGATCTCGGCGGCGCGAAGAGGATCGAGGCGCTCGGCGTGCCGGTGAGGACGCTCGTCGCCTTCGACGGTCACTGATCGGCGGTTTGCACGTCGTCCGTCCCGAGCGGTTCGGGCACGCGCCGCTCGATGAAGTTGTGCGCGCGAAACGAGAGCACCACCTCGCCGCGCTGGTTGCGCCCGGTGTTCTGGAAGGTGACGAGACCCCAGCCGGGCCGCGACCGGCTCGGGCGCTTCGCCGCGATCTCGCGTTCGAACGTGACCGTGTCCCCGGCATGGACCGGGTTCGGCCAGGCGAGCGCCTCGAAACCGGGGGAGGGGCCCTTCGTCGCAATCGGCACGCCGGCGGCGCGCAGTTCCTCCGTCCAGCGCTGGAGGTCGAGCACGTTGAGCTTCATCCAGACCGAGGCGGTGTGCCAGCCGGATGCGACCAGGCCACCGAAATGGCTGCACTCGGCGGCCGCCTCGTCGACGTGGAAGGGCTGCGGGTCGAAGGCCGCCGCGAAGCGCTTGATGTCCGCCGCCGTGAAGGTGTGCGATCCGAGCACGCGCCGCGTGCCGACCTCGATCTCCTCGAAGTAGTTCATGGCGCGTCCCGCCGGGCGAACATGATCGGGCATTCCACGACGAGGACCGTTTCGCCGCGGGCATTCTCCACCTCGTGCCGGAACCGCACGAAGCCACGGTCGGGCCGGGACCGCGACGCGCGCACGTCGAGCACAACGGAGCGGCCGGCGAGCACGTCGCCGGGCCGCACGGGCCGGAGCCATTTCAGGCTGTCCACGCCCGGCCCGCCCATCGAGGCGGCCCGGTGGAGCCAGCCGTGCTGGATCATGCGCATCATGATGGCGGCCGTGTGCCAGCCGGAAGCGGCGAGGCCGCCGAGGAGCGACGCCGCGCCGGCCGCCTCGTCCATGTGGAAGGGCTGCGGGTCGAACTCGGTCGCGAAGGCCAGGATCTCGGCCCGGCTCATCGTGTGCGGGCCGAAGGCGTAGACCTGCCCGGCTTCGAAATCCTCAAGATGCAGGAGCGACATGAGCCACCAGCCTCCCGGCTCCAGATAGGCGCGACCGGGACACCGGCGCAAGCGTCCGGTGCGGCGGGCTCAGGTGTTGAACTTGAAGAGCATGACGTCGCCGTCCTGGACGACGTACTCCTTGCCCTCGTCGCGCGCCTTGCCGGCTTCCTTGGCCGCGGTCTCGCCGCCGAGCTTCACGTAGTCCTCGAACCGGATGGTCTGGGCGCGGATGAAGCCGCGTTCGAAGTCGGTGTGGATGACGCCGGCCGCCTGCGGCGCCTTCGCCCCTTTCGCGACCGTCCAGGCGCGCGCCTCCTTCGGCCCGGCGGTGAAGAAGGTGATCAGCCCGAGAAGGTCGTAGCCGGCGCGGATCAGCCGGTCGAGGCCGGGCTCCTCGAGGCCGAGGGCCGCCATGTATTCCTGCTGCTCGTCGTCTGAGAGCTGGGCGAGCTCGGCTTCGATGGCGGCGGAGATGACCACGAAGCCCGCGCCTTCGGCCTCAGCCTTCCTGCGCACGCGCTCGGTCTCCGCGTTCCCGGTCGCCGCGTCCGCCTCCGCGACATTGCAGACATAGAGGACGGGCTTGGCCGTGAGCAGCGTCAGCCCGTCCAGCACGCGCGCCTCCTCCGGCGACAGCCCGGCGCGGATGGTGCGGACGGGCTTGCCCTCCTGCAGCGCGGCGAGCGCCTTCTCCATAACCGGCAGGACGGCGAGAGCTTCCTTGTCCTTGACCGAGGCGCGCTTGCGGAACGGCTGGATGCGGCGCTCCAGGCTGTCCAGGTCGGCGAGCATCAGCTCGGTCTCGACGGTATCGGCGTCGGCGATCGGATCGACGCGGCCCTCGACATGGGTGATGTCCTCGTCCTCGAAGCAGCGCAGGACGTGGGCGATCGCGTCCACTTCGCGGATGTTGGCGAGGAACTGGTTGCCGAGGCCCTCGCCCTTGGAGGCGCCGCGGACGAGCCCGGCGATGTCGACGAAGGTGAGCCGCGTCGGCACGATCTGCTGCGAGCCGGCGACCCTGGCGAGATCCCTCAGGCGCGGGTCGGGCACGGCGACCTCGCCGGTGTTCGGCTCGATCGTGCAGAAGGGATAGTTCGCGGCCTGCGCGGCGGCCGTCCTGGTGAGCGCGTTGAAGAGGGTCGACTTGCCGACGTTCGGCAGGCCGACGATGCCGCAGCGGAAACCCATGATGCTTGTCCTTGGAGATCAGAGAGCGGAGCGGATGTCCGTCCGGGCGAAGTCCTCGCCCACGTAGAGAAGGGGTGCGTCCGCGGTCTTCGCGAGCGCGTATGCGAAGCAGTCGCCGAAATCGAGCTGGGCCGGGTGGCCCATGCCCTTGCCGTAGCGCGTGAACGCGTCGAGCGCGGCGTCGGCCTGCTCGGCATCGACGTCGCGGAGATGGAGCGGCACGGCCTCGCGCAGCCGGCCGAGATGACCGAGTGCCGGCGGGCCGAACCGTCTCGCCAGCACCATGCCGGTCTCGACGTAGCTGGCCGCGGACATGACCATCGGCTCGCCGGATTCGAATACGCGCAGGAGGCGCTCGACGGCCGGCTCGCCCCGGGCGACGGCGATCAGGACCGACGTATCCACCACGATCACTTCGGCAGCCCCGCTTCATCGTAGAGCATCTCGTCGGGCTCGGTGGCGTCGAGAACCGGTAGCGCCGCGATCGCATCGGCGAACGCCCGCAATTGGTC
>JAEZEK010000427.1 GCA_023417735.1 Pseudomonadota bacterium
GCGCCGAGATGGGCGTAGGGATAGGTGAGGTCCGCGGCCTCGCCGATCACGCCGATCGGGAAGCCGCCGAGCCGCCAGCGCTTGCGGATGCGCGCGTTGAGCACCGGCGCTTCCTTGCGGGGATTGGAGCCGATGACGAGGAGCGCGTCGGCGAGCTCGATCCCCTCCACCGTCGCGTTGAAGAGGTAGGAGCCGCGGCCGAGCTTCGGGTCGAGCGCCGCGCCGTCCTGGCGGCAGTCGAGATTGGGCGAGCCGAGCGACTCCATCAGGAGCTTCAGCGCGAACATCTCCTCGACCGCGGCGAGGTCGCCTGCGATCGCGCCGATGCGCCTGCCGTCCGCGCCCTTCACGCGGGCTGCGATCGCCGCGAAGGCTTCCGGCCAGGTGGCCGCGCGCAGCTTGCCGTCGACGCGGACATAGGGCCGGTCGAGCCGCTGCGTCCTCAGTCCGTCGACGATGTGGCGCGCCTTGTCGGAGATCCACTCCTCGTTCACGGCCTCGTTGAGGCGCGGCAGGATGCGCATCACCTCCTTGCCGCGGGCGTCGACGCGGATGTTGGAGCCGAGCGCATCCATGACGTCGATCGATTCCGTCTTGGAGAGCTCCCAGGGCCGCGCCTTGAAGGCGTAGGGGCGCGAGGTGAGCGCGCCCACGGGGCAGAGGTCGACCACGTTCGACTGCAGCTCCGACGTCATCGAGCGTTCGAGATAGGTCGTGATCTCCATGTCCTCGCCGCGGCCGGTGGCGCCGAGCTCGGCAACGCCGGCGACCTCGGTGGTGAAGCGGATGCAGCGCGTGCAGTGGATGCAGCGGTTCATCCACGTCTTCACCAGCGGCCCGATGTACTTGTCCTCGACGGCGCGCTTGTTCTCCGCGAAGCGGGAGGCGTCGACGCCGTAGGCCATCGTCTGGTCCTGCAGGTCGCACTCGCCGCCCTGGTCGCAGATCGGGCAGTCGAGCGGGTGGTTGATCAGCAGGAACTCCAGCACGCCCTCGCGCGCCTTCTTCACCGTCGGCGAGCGGGTGATCACTTCCGGCGGCTCGCCGTTCGGGCCCGGCCGGCAGTCGCGCACGCCCCAGGCGCAGGACGCGATCGGCTTCGGCGCGCCCTTCAGCTCGACCAGGCACATGCGGCAGTTGCCGGCGATCGACAGCCGCTCGTGGAAGCAGAAGCGCGGGATCTCGGCGCCCGCCTCCTCGCACGCCTGCAGCAGCGTGTAATGGGCCGGGACCTCGATCTCCGTGCCGTCGACCCTGATCTTGCGCGTGTCAGCCATCTGCTTCGCTTTCTGCCCGTCGGCCGGGTGTCACCCGCGCCGCCGGCCCGATCCCCGCTATTGCGCCGCCTGCATGACCGGGCGGATGCCCGGCCGCGGCCGCGCCGCATATGCGTCGATGCGCTCCTCGATGACGTGCCGGAAGTGCCGGATCAGCCCCTGCACCGGCCATGCGGCCGCATCGCCGAGCGCGCAGATCGTGTGGCCCTCGACCTGGTAGGTCACCTCAAGCAGCATGTCGATCTCGCGCTTTTCAGCCTCGCCGCGCGCCATCCGCTCCAGCACCCGCCACATCCAGCCGGTGCCCTCGCGGCACGGCGTGCACTGGCCGCAGCTCTCGTGCTTGTAGAAGTACGAGATGCGGGCGATGGCCCGCACGATGTCGGTCGACTTGTCCATCACGATCACGGCGGCCGTGCCGAGGCCCGACTTCACGGCGCGCAGCGCGTCGAAGTCCATCAGCAGGTCGTCGCACTGGTGCGCCGGCACCAGCGGCACGGAGGAGCCGCCCGGAATGATGGCGAGCAGGTTGT
This sequence comes from Pseudomonadota bacterium, assembly GCA_023417735.1. Taxonomy (GTDB): domain Bacteria; phylum Pseudomonadota; class Alphaproteobacteria; order Rhizobiales; family Afifellaceae; genus Propylenella. The sequence goes on from JAEZEK010000427.1 coordinate 1,811, forward strand.
CCCAGCCGCCGCGCACGCCCCCGCAATGCTTCTCGACGAGTTCGCGGAACGGGATGCTCATCGCCTCCTCGACCGTGCACGGCCGGTTGACGTGGCCGGAGATGCAGAAGAGCTTCGTGCCGGTGTTGTTCTCGCGCCCGATGCCGGCGAACCAGCCGGCGCCGCGGCGCAGGATGGTCGGCGCGACCGCGATCGATTCCACGTTGTTGACGGTGGTCGGGCAGCCGTAGAGACCCATGTTGGCCGGGAACGGCGGCTTCAGGCGCGGCATGCCCTTCTTGCCCTCGAGGCTTTCGAGCAGCGCCGTCTCCTCGCCGCAGATATAGGCGCCGGCACCGTGCGAGACGTAGCAGTCGAAATCCCAGCCGTGGACGTTGTTCGGCCCGATCAGGCCGGCCTCGTAGCACTCGTCGATGGCCGCCTGCAGCGCCTCGCGCTCGCGGATGTATTCGCCGCGGATGTAGATGTAGCAGGCATGCGCGCCCATCGCGAAGGAGGCGATCAGGCAGCCCTCGATGAGGAGATGCGGGTCGTGCCGCATGATGTCCCGGTCCTTGCAGGTGCCGGGCTCGGATTCGTCGGCATTGACGACCAAGTAGTGCGGGCGGCCGTGGGATTCCTTCGGCATGAAGTACCATTTCAGTCCGGTCGGGAAGCGGGCGCCGCCGCGGCCGCGCAGGCCCGACGCCTTGATCTCGTTGATGATCCAGTCGCGGCCCTGGTCGATGAAGCCCTTGGTGCCGTCCCACGCGCCGCGCCGGCGCGCGCCCTTCAGGCCGCGGTCGTGGAGACCGTAGATGTTGGTGAAGATCCGATCCCTGTCGGCAAGCATGCTCTCGACCCGTCCCAGATGCGCGTCAGGCGCGCGTGCGATCGGCCGCGCGAGGCGGCCTCGGAAAGGCGGCGCTGAGCGTCGCCACGTGCCGGGACGTGCCCCCGGCCGGCCTCATTCCTTCTTGCCCCGCCCGCGGCGCTCGCGCGGCGGG
>JAEZEK010000033.1 GCA_023417735.1 Pseudomonadota bacterium
GGATCGGGTTGCGCTCGACCTCCGGCTCGCCCTCCCCGGCCACGAAGATGAGCTGGCCGGCATCCTCCGGCTGCTGCTCGGGCAGCGGCACGAGAACCGGGCTGCCCGAGCGCCCCGACGTCTCCACTCCGCCGATCCGGATCGGGATGGGCTTGCGCGACAGCGCCGGGCCGAGGCCGATGAACTGGCCGCGCTCCAGGTCGCGGAACATCTCCGTCTGCCTGCGCTCCATGCCGAGCAGGTCGGCGGCGCGCGCCATGTCGATGTCGAGGAAGGTGCGGCCCATCAGGAAGTTCGACGCCTCGGCGGCGACGTTCTTGGCGAGCTTGGCGAGGCGCTGGGTGGCGATGATGCCGGCGAGCCCACGCTTGCGGCCGCGGCACATCAGGTTGGTCATCGCGGCGAGCGAGAGGCGACGCGCCTCGTCGGTGCCCTCTCCGGCGAGCGCGGGGGCGAAGAGCTGCGCCTCGTCGACGACGACGAGCATCGGGTACCAGTGGTCCCTCTCCGCCTCGAAGAGCCCGGTCAGGAAGGCCGCCGCGGCCCGGAGCTGGCCCTCGACCTCGAGCTCGTCGAGCGCGAGCACGACGGAGACACGGTGCTGCCGGGTGCGGCGCGCGATCCGCTGCAGCGCGTCCTGAACGGAGGCGGCGTCGATGACGACGTGGCCGAAGCGCTCGGCGAGCGTGACGAAGTCGCCCTCGGGGTCGATCACCACCTGCTGGACGTGAGGGGCGCTCTGCTCGAGCAGGCGGCGCAGGAGATGCGACTTGCCCGAGCCCGAATTGCCCTGGACCAGCAGGCGGGTCGCGAGCAGCTCCTCGAGGTCGAGGAGCGCGGGCTTCCCCACGCTCACGCCCATGTCGACGGCAGTCTTCATCCCACGCGCACCGGATTCCGGCCCCTGCCTTAGCACGCAGGGCCGATGCCGACCGTGCGCGGCGGAGCCCGTCCACAGCTTATCGCCGGCCGCGCCTTGCAGCCAGCCGCCCGTCACCGCTCGTGGCGCAGGTAGACGAACCAGTAGACGGCGCCGACCAGAACACCGCCGCCGATCACGTTGCCGATCGTGACCGGCACCAGGCTCCACAGGAACGCGCCCCAGGTGAGCGGGGCGAGCTCGGCCGCCGGGTGCCCCGCCTGGGCCAGGATGCCGTCGGGCCCGAAGCCCGCGATCAGGAGGCCGAGCGGGATGATGTACATGTTCGCCACCGAGTGCTCGAAGCCCGCCGCGACGAAGGCGGAGACCGGGAACAGGATCGCGAGCACCTTGTCGGCGGCGCTGCGGGCGCCGAGCGACATCCACACCGCCAGGCAGACGAGCACGTTGCAGAGAATGCCGAGGAAGAGCGCGCGCCCGAACGGCAGGCCGACCTTCGCGACCGCGAGGCCGAGCGCGCTCTCGGCGACGGCGCCGCCTCCTGCGAGGTACTGGCCCGACAGGAAGACGAGGAGCGCCGTCCCGAGGGCGCCGACGAAATTGCCGGCGAGCACGATGCCCCAGGCGCGCAGCATCTCCGAAAGCGTGATGCGCCGCGCCGCGAGCGCCATCACCATCAGCGTGTTGCCGGTGAAGAGCTCCGCGCCGCCGAGCACGACGAGGATCAGGCCGAGCGCGAAGACGAGGCCGCCGAGCAGGCGGCTGATGCCGAACGGCATGCCGTCCGCGCCGGCCATGACCGTCGTCGCGAACATCGCGCCGAGCGCGATGAAGGCGCCGGCGAGAACGGCCAGCACGAACAGCCGGACGGGATCGAGCCGCGCCTTGTGGGCGCCCACCGTCTCGGCCTTGTGGGCGATCTCGGCCGGCAGCAGCGCGTCGACGGCATGATCGCTCCCGGCCGGCGGCTCCCGGCCGCCGGCACTCGGACTGCCCGGCGGGCTCTCCTCGCCGCGCAGCCTCATCGGCCGGCCCGGTACTCCGCGTCGGTGACGTGACCCTCCCATTCGACGGCGACGCCGTCCAGGCCTTCCTGCATCGCCACATGGCTCATCGTGGTGGTCGGCCCGGCGCCGTGCCAATGGCGCTCGCCGGGCGCGATCCAGACGACGTCGCCGGCCCTGATCTCGCGGATGGGGCCGCCCTCGACCTGCACGCGGCCGCAGCCGGCGACGACGTAGAGCGTCTGGCCGAGCGGATGCGTGTGCCATGCCGTGCGCGCGCCGGGATCGAAGCTGACGAGGTTCGCCTTGAGGCGCGCCGGCGCATCGGCGTCGATGATCGGGTCCTGCCAGACCGTTCCGGTGAAATAGTCGCTCGGGCCGCGCCGCGACGGCACCGACCCGCAAGGCCTGATCTCCATGGCCTGCCCTCCTCGGCTAGAGCGCACGACCATAGCTGCATTCGCGCCGCGGGCGAAGATCGAGAGTTCCCGCTCCTTCGCAATCCCGCTCATTGCGTGGGGAACCAAGACTTCGGTCCGATGTTGCTGGCCCGAGGGGTCTACATTCTTACGGAGGCTCTCGTGCCAACAAAGACGACGCTTTCCGCAGCCGCGCTCATGGCCGCACTCGCCCTTCCGTCGATGGCTTCGGCGCAGACCGCGGCGGTGGCCGTGACGGATCTCAACATGCGCGCCGGGCCGGGCCCGAACTACCCGGTCGTCGGCGTGATCGGCGCCAATGGCGCGGTCTCGATCGCCGGCTGCATCGAGAACAGCAAATGGTGCCAGGTGACCGCCGGCGGCAATTCCGGCTGGGCCTATTCCGACTACCTCGCGGCCGATGCCGGCGGGCAGCAGGTGGTGGTGACGCAGCGCACGCCGCAGATGAACGTGCCGAGCGTCACCTACGAGGAACGCTCGGGCGGCTCGGAAGGGGCCGCGATGACGGCCGCGGGCGGCGCAGTCGCCGGCGCGCTGATCGCCGGCCCGGTCGGCGCGCTGGTGGGCGGCTTCACCGGCGCGGTCGCCGGCGCGGCGGTCGATCCCCCGCAGGAGGTCCGCACCTACGTCACGCAGAACCAGGTCGAGCCGGTCTACCTGGAAGGCGAGGTGGTGGTCGGCGCCCGCGTGCCTGAGACGGTCGAGCTCAGGCCGGTTCCGGACTACGAGTACAGCTACGCCTACGTGAACGGCCAGCCGGTGCTCGTCCGCCCGCAGGAGCGCGAGATCGTCTACGTCGTCCGCTGAGGCGGCGCGACAGCCCAGACGTTTGCGGCCGCCGGTCTTCCGGCGGCCGGTCTCATGTGCGGCGCCGGCGGCCGTTTGCCATTGCGCCGGGACGGGGAAACGGGCACGGCTCCCGGCATGACGGACCCCGCCGCCTTCGTTCGCGACAACACCGAACTGCTCGCCCCGCCGCTCGTGCCGGAGATCAGGCTGCATCTCGCGCACGAGGCGCTGCCGCTCTGGGAGAAGACGGAGGAGGAGCTCGGCGCCATGGGCCTGCCGCCGCCCTACTGGGCGTTCGCCTGGGCCGGCGGCCAGGCGCTCGCCCGCTTCCTGCTCGACCGGCCC
>JAEZEK010000103.1 GCA_023417735.1 Pseudomonadota bacterium
GGCCCCACCTGCACGCAGCTCCTCGCCTGGTTCGGGGCCGACGTGATCAAGGTCGAGCGGCCGGGCGTGGGCGACATCACACGCGGGCAGCTGCAGGACATCCCGAACGTGGACAGCCTCTATTTCACGATGCTGAACCACAACAAGCGCTCGATCACGATCGACAGCAAGAACCCGAAGGGCAAGCTCGTCCTCGAGCGGCTCATGAAGGAATGCGACGTGCTGGTCGAGAATTTCGCGCCGGGCGCGCTCGACCGCATGGGCTTCACCTGGGAGCGCATCCAGGAGATCAATCCGCGCCTGATCATGGCCTCGATCAAGGGCTTCGGCCCGGGCCCCTACGAGGATTGCAAGGTCTACGAGAACGTCGCGCAGTGCACCGGCGGCTCGGCCTCCACCACGGGCTTCCGCGATGGTCTGCCGCTCGTCACCGGCTCACAGATCGGAGATTCCGGTACCGGCCTGCACCTCGCGCTCGGTATCGTCACCGCGCTCTACCACCGCACGCATAGCGGCAAGGGCCAGCGCGTGACCTGCGCCATGCAGGACGGCGTCCTCAATCTCTGCCGCGTGAAGCTGCGCGACCAGCAGCGCCTCGCCCACGGGCCGCTCAAGGAGTACAGCCAGTACGGCGAGGGCATTCCGTTCGGGGACGCGGTGCCGCGCGCCGGCAACGATTCCGGCGGTGGCCAGCCCGGCCGGATCCTGAAGTGCAAGGGCTGGGAGACCGATCCCAACGCCTACATCTACTTCATCACCCAGGCCCCGGTCTGGGAGGCGATCTGCGACGTCATCGGCAAGCCGGAATGGAAGACGCATCCGGACTACGCCAAGCCGGCCGCCCGCCTGCCGCGCCTCAACGAGATCTTCGGCGCGATCGAGGACTGGACCATGACCAAGACCAAGTTCGAGGCCATGGACATCCTCAACGAATACGACATCCCCTGCGGCCCGATCCTTTCCATGAAGGAGATCGCGGAGGACGAGTCGCTGCGCGCCACCGGCACGCTGGTGGAGGTCGACCATCCGACGCGCGGCAAGTACCTGTCCGTCGGCAACCCGATCAAGCTGTCGGACAGCCCGGCCGAGGTGACGCGTTCGCCGCTTCTCGGCGAGCACACGGACGAGATCCTGCGCAGCGTGCTGGCCTTCAACGATGACGAGATCGCCGAGATCGAGGAGTCGGGGGCGCTCGGGCAGATCCACCGCCAGGCTGCGGAATAGACTTGCCCCGGCGGGCGGTTCCGGCCGCCCGCCGAGCGAGAACGATCATTGCGGGCCGGCCATTCGGGCCCGCCGGGACGCGAGGGCACGCCGGTCGCCGCCCCGGTTCCAGACCGCCAGGACATATCGAACGCACGTTCGGAGGAGCATTCAATGAGCAATGTCGCAATGAAGCAGGCCCCGGCATCCGGGGACGCGAAGGACACGGTACGCGAGGTCCTCGACCGGGTACGCGCCGACGGCCGCAATGCGCTCACCGCGCCGGAAGGCAAGCTGGTCTGCGACGCCTACGGCATCCCCGTGCCGCAGGAGGGCGTGGCCAGGTCCGCCGACGAGGCCCGCCAGCTCGCCGAGCAGATGGGCCTGCCGGTCGTGCTTAAGATCGTCTCGCCCGACATCCTCCACAAGACCGAGGCCGGCGGTGTGCTGGTCGGCCTGAAGACGGCCGACGAGGTCACCAAGGGCTACGACACGATCCTCGCCAACGCGAAGAACTACAAGGCCGACGCCAAGATCGACGGCGTCCAGGTCCAGCAGATGCTGACCGGCGGCCAGGAAGTGATCGTCGGCGCCGTCACCGACGGCTCGTTCGGCAAGCTCGTGGCCTTCGGCCTCGGCGGGGTGCTCGTCGAGGTCCTGAAGGACGTCACCTTCCGCCTCGCGCCGGCCACGCGCGAGGACGCGCTCTCCATGCTCGACGGCATTCAGGCCGCCGAGATGCTGAAGGGCGTGCGCGGCAGCGAGCCGGTCAATCGCGACGCGCTCGCCGACCTGATCGAGAAGGTGAGCCGCCTCGTCAGCGATTTCCCCGAAATCTCGGAGATGGACCTCAACCCGGTCTTCGCCACCGCCAAGGGTGCGATTGCGGCCGACGTGCGGATCGTCGTCGACTTCGACCCGGCGCCGCAGCGGCATCGTCCGAGCCAGGACGAGATCGTCACCGCGATGAACCGGATCATGAAGCCGAAGGCGGTCGCGGTCATCGGCGCCTCGGCCGAGGACGGCAAGATCGGCAATTCCGTGATGAAGAACCTCATCAACGGCGGGTATCCGGGCGAGATCTACCCGATCCACCCGAAGGCCGAGGAGATCCTCGGCTACAAGGCCTACAAGAGCGTAAAGGACGTTCCGGGCGAGATCGACGTCGCGGTCTTCGCGATTCCGGCGAAGTTCGTGGCGCAGGCGCTCACCGAGTGCGGCGAGAAGCAGATCCCCGGCGCGGTCCTCATCCCGTCGGGCTTCGCCGAGACCGGCAACGAGGAAGGCCAGCGCGAGATCCAGGAGATCGGGCGGAAGTACAACATCCGCCTGATGGGCCCGAACATCTACGGCTTCTACTACACGCCCGCCAACCTCTGCGCGACCTTCTGCACGGCCTACGACGTGAAGGGCTCGGCGGCGCTCTCCTCGCAGTCGGGCGGCATCGGCATGGCGATCATCGGCTTCAGCCGCTCCGCCAAGATGGGCGTCTCCGCGATCGTCGGCCTGGGCAACAAGTCGGATCTCGACGAGGACGACCTCCTCACCTTCTTCGAGCAGGACGAGAACACCAAGGTCATCGCGCAGCATTGCGAGGACCTGAAGGACGGCCGCTCCTTCGCGGAAGTCGCCCGCCGCGTCTCCAAGAAGAAGCCCGTCGTGGTCCTGAAGGCCGGCCGCACCTCGGCCGGCGCGAAGGCGGCGAGCTCCCACACCGGCGCGCTGGCCGGCAACGACAAGATCTACGAGGACGTGTTCAAGCAGGTCGGCGTCATCCGCGCCCGCTCGCTCCGCCAGCTCCTCGAGTTCGCCCGCGGCGTCCCGATCCTGCCGACGCCGAAGGGCGAGAACGTCGTCATCATCACCGGTGCCGGCGGCTCGGGCGTGCTGCTGTCCGATGCCGTCGTCGACAACGGCATGAGCCTGATGGCGATGCCCGACGACCTCGACGCGGCCTTCCGGAAGTTCATCCCGCCCTTCGGCGCGGCCGGCAACCCGGTCGACATCACCGGCGGCGAGCCACCGACGACGTACCAGAACACGGTCCGGCTCGGGCTCGAGGACGAGCGCATCCATTCCCTCATCCTCGGCTACTGGCACACGATCATCACGCCCCCGATGGTCTTCGCCAAGCTGATGGTCGAGGTGAAGGAGGAGATGAAGGCGAAGGGCATCGAGAAGCCGATGGTCGCCTCGCTCGCCGGCGACATCGAGGTTGAGGAGGCCGCCGAATACCTCTACCAGAACGGCATTCCGGCCTACGCCTACTCGACCGAGCTGCCCGTCGAGGTGCTCGGCGCGAAGTACAAGTGGGCGCGCGGCGCGGGCCTGCTCTGCGCGTGTGAGAACCACGGGGCACCCGGCACCCGGGCGCCCCGGACCCAACGATTGGATCGGGGATGAACATCCACAATACGGGCGCACCCACGTCTCAGTCGAACCAGCCGGCCCGGAGCATCCATCCCGGCTCCGGACGGCGGAAGACGCGGCCTACGCCGAAGGGCCGGCAGGTCGACACCGTTTCGCTGGATGAGGTGAGCGCCCTGCTGGGCGACCGATCGCGCCAGCGCGATCTCCTGATCGAGCACCTCCATCTCCTGCAGGACACCTATGGCTGCCTGCATGCGCGGCATCTGGTGGCGCTCGCCGCCGAGATGCGTCTTGCGCTCGCGGAGGTCTACGAGGTCGCGTCCTTCTACGCGCATTTCGACATCGTCATGGACGGCGAGCCGACGCCGCCGCCGCTGACCGTCCGGGTCTGCGACAGCCTGACCTGCGCCATGATGGGCGGCGACGGGCTCCTGGCGGCTCTTCCCGATGCCCTCGGCCAGGACGTCCGCGTCGTCCGTGCGCCCTGCATGGGCGGCTGCCACAATGCGCCGGTCGTCGCAATCGGCCATTCGCTCCACGAGCATGCGAGCGTCGAATCCGTCGCGCAGGCGGTGAGCGCCGGCGACACCCACCCGCATTTGCCGGCCTACAAGGACTTCGACGCCTACCGCGCCGACGGCGGCTACAAGATCCTCGAGGAGTGCCTGTCGGGCGTGCGCAGCGTCGACGACGTGATCGCGGCGCTCGAGGATTCCGGCATCCGCGGCCTCGGCGGCGCCGGTTTCCCGACCGGGCGCAAGTGGCGCTTCGTGCGCGCGGAGCCCGGCCCGCGCCTGATGGCGATCAACGGCGACGAGGGCGAGCCGGGCACCTTCAAGGACCGCCACTATCTCGAGCAGGACCCGCACAGGTTCCTCGAAGGCATGCTGATCGGCGCCTGGGCGGTCGAGGCCGAGGCGGTCTACATCTATCTGCGGGACGAGTACCCGCAGTGCCGGGAGATCCTGCTCCGGGAGATTCCGAAGCTGGAGGCCGCGGGGCTCTCGCGCCACACGAAGATCCATCTCCGTCGCGGCGCCGGCGCCTATATATGCGGCGAGGAATCCGCGATGCTCGAATCGATCGAGGGCAAGCGCGGCCTGCCGCGGCACAAGCCGCCATTCCCGTCGCAGGTCGGCCTGTTCGGGCGCCCGACCCTCATCAACAATGTCGAGACCGTCTACTGGGTGCGCGACATCCTGGAGCGCGGCGGGGCGTGGTTCGCGAGCCACGGCCGCCACGACCGCAAGGGGCTCAGGACCTTCTCCGTCTCCGGCCGCGTGAGGGAGCCGGGCGTGAAGCTCGCACCGGCCGGCATCACGCTGCGCGAGCTGGTCGACGAGTATTGCGGCGGCATGGCGGACGGGCACACGCTGAAGGGCTATCTCCCCGGCGGCGCGTCCGGCGGCGTCCTGCCGGCCTCCATGGCCGACATCCCGCTCGATTTCGGCACGCTCGAGCCGCATGGCTGCTTCATCGGGTCTGCCGCGGTCATCGTGCTCTCCGATCGGGACAACATGCGCGACGTCGCGCTTAACCTCCTGAAGTTCTTCGAGGACGAGAGCTGCGGCCAGTGCACGCCGTGCCGGGTCGGCACCGAGAAGGCGGTTTCCATCATGGAAAGGCCGCACTGGGACGAGACGCTTCTCGGCGACCTGATGAAGGTGATGGGCGACGCGTCGATCTGCGGCCTCGGCCAGGCGGCGATGAACCCGGTCAAGCAGGTGCTGAAGCATTTCCGCGACGATCTCGCGCCGCGCGCCTGAGCCTTCGGGCGACGCGCTGCAGCGCCGGATCGGCCGTCAAAGACGAACGAGGGGTCCCATGACCGACACGATCAAGTTCTTCCTGGACGGCGTCGAAGTCGAGGCGCAGCCGGGCGAGACCATTTGGCAGGTCGCCAACCGGAACGGCACGGAAATCCCGCACCTCTGCTATTCGCCGGAACCCGGCTATCGGCCGGACGGCAATTGCCGCGCCTGCATGGTCGAGGTCGAGGGCGAGCGCGTGCTCGCCGCCTCCTGCATCCGCAAGCCCGCGCCGGGCATGAAGGTCAGCAGCGCCTCCGAGCGCGCGGAGAGCTCGCGCAAGCTCGTTTTCGAACTGCTCGTCGCCGACCAGCCCGAGCGCGAGCGCGCGCACGATCCGGATTCGCGCTTCTGGAACTGGGCCGACCGGATCGCGGTCGACGAGAGCCGATTCCCGGCGGTCGCGCGCGCCAACAAGACCGCCGATTTCACGCATCCGGCGATGGCCGTGCAGCTCGACGCCTGCATCCATTGCACGCTCTGCGTCCGCGCCTGCCGCGAGGTCCAGGTCAACGACGTCATCGGGATGGCCTCGCGCGGCCATCTCGAGAAGATCGTGTTCGACTTCGACGACCCGATGGGCGGTTCCACCTGCGTCGCCTGCGGCGAATGTGTCCAGGCCTGTCCGACCGGAGCGCTCATGCCGGCCACCCAGGTCGACGCGGCCGGCGTCTTCACCAACGCGCCCGACCGGGAGGTCGCGAGCGTCTGCCCCTATTGCGGGGTCGGCTGCCAGCTCACCTACCAGATCAAGGAAGACCGCATCGTCGCGGTCGACGGCCGCGACGGCCCGTCGAACCGCAACCGGCTGTGCGTGAAGGGCCGCTTCGGCTTCGACTACGTCCACCATCCGGACCGGCTCACCGTCCCGCTCATCCGCCGCGAGGGCGTCTCCAAGCACGACGTCGACATCGACCCGCTCAACCCGCTCACGCATTTCCGCGAGGCGAGCTGGGAAGAGGCGCTCGACCGCGCCGCCGGCGGCCTGAAGACGATCCGCGACGCGCGCGGCGGCAATGCGCTCGCCGGGTTCGGCTCTGCCAAGGGCTCCAACGAGGAGGCCTATCTCTTCCAGAAGCTCGTGCGCACCGGCTTCGGCACCAACAATGTCGACCATTGCACGCGGCTCTGCCACGCCTCTTCCGTGGCCGCGCTGATGGAGGGCGTCGGGTCGGGCGCAGTCTCCGCGCCGTTCATGGCTGCCGAGGATGCCGACGTGATCGTCGTGATCGGCGCCAACCCGACCGAGAACCACCCGGTCGCCGCGACCTTTTTCAAGAACGCCGTGAAGCGCGGCGCCCGCCTCGTCGTGATGGATCCGCGCGGCACGGTGCTGATGCGGCACGCCACCGACATGCTGCAGTTCAAGCCGGGCCGCGACGTGGCCATGCTGAACGCGATGCTCCACACGATCATCGAGGAGGAGCTCTACGACCGGCAGTACGTGCAGGCGAACACGCTGGATTTCGAGGCGCTGGCGGAGAACGTCCGCGACTTCTCGCCGGAGAAGATGGCGGACATCTGCGGCATTCCGGCCGAGAAGCTGCGCGAGGTGGCCAGGCTCTACGCACGCGCCGAGGCCGCCATCATCTTCTGGGGCATGGGCGTCTCGCAGCACATCCACGGCACCGACAACGCCCGCTGCCTGATCGCGCTCTCGCTGGTCACCGGCCAGATCGGCCGCCCCGGCACCGGGCTCCACCCGCTCCGCGGCCAGAACAACGTGCAGGGCGCGTCCGACGCCGGCCTGATCCCGATGGTCTATCCGGACTACCAGTCGGTCGAGGACCCGAAGGTGCGCGCCTTCTACGAGGACCTCTGGGGCACGCAGCTCAGCCCGACGCGCGGCCTGACCGTCGTCGAGATCATGGACGCCGTCCATGCCGGCACGATCAGCGGCATGTACATCATGGGCGAGAACCCGGCCATGTCCGACCCCGACGTGACGCACGCCCGCGAGGCGCTCGCCAAGCTCGACCATCTCGTCGTGCAGGACATCTTCCTCACCGAGACGGCGAAATATGCCGATGTCGTGCTGCCGGCCTCGGCCTGGCCGGAAAAGGACGGCACCGTCACCAATACCAACCGCCAGGTCCAGATGGGCCGCAAGGCGCTGCCGCTGCCGGGCCAGGCCCGCCAGGACCTCGACCTCATCGTCGAGATCGCAAAGCGCCTCGGCCTGCCCTGGACCTATTCGCATCCGCGCGAAGTCTTCGCGGAGATGACGAAGGCCATGCCGTCGCTCGACAACATCACCTGGGAGCGCGTCGCGCGCGAGGATTCCGTCACGTACCCGGCGTTCTCGCCGGACGAGCCGGGCGCGGACATCGTGTTCACCGAAGGCTTCCCGACGCCGACCGGGCGCGCCCGGTTCGTCCCGGCCCAGCTCGTTGCGCCTGCCGAAGAGCCTGACCCGGAGTACCCGATGGTGCTCACCACCGGCCGGCAGCTGGAGCACTGGCACACCGGCTCCATGACCCGGCGGGCGAGCGTGCTCGACGATCTGGAGCCGGAGGCGGTCGCCTACCTGTCGGCCCGCGACATGGAGCGGAACGGATTCCAGTCCGGCCAGCCGATCCGCGGGGCCACGCGGCGCGGCGCGATCGTGCTGAAGGCTCGCGTCGACGGCGCGATCCCCCCCGGCCTGGTCTTCATTCCCTTCGCCTATGCGGAGGCGGCGGCGAACGTGCTCACCAACCCACAGCTCGATCCCTTCGGCAAGATCCCGGAATTCAAGTACTGCGCGGCGAGGATCGAGCACGTCTACGAGGCGGCAAAGGAGGCCGCCGAGTAAAGGCGGCCTCGTCTCTCCTTATTGCCGCCTGCCGCCGCAGGCCGCTGCGCGATCGAGCAGGAACGCCTTCTCGCGTGCGTTGCGGCTGAGCGCGGCCGCCTTCTCGAATTCCGCCTTGGCCTCTGCGAGCCGGCCCGCCCGGAGCAGGAAGTCGCCCTTCGCCGCCGGAAGGGGAGCATAGCGCGCAAGCGCCGGCTCCCGCTCGATCGCCGGCAGAAGCGCGAGCCCGGCCTCGGGGCCGAAGGCCATGCTGTGCGCCACGGCCCGGTTGAGCTCGACCACCGGCGAAGGCATCGCAATGCGGAGCCGGTCGTAGAGCGCCGCGATCCGGCGCCAGTCCGTCTCATCCGCACGGCGGGCCCTGACATGGCATGCGGCGAGCGCGGCCTGCAGG
>JAEZEK010000111.1 GCA_023417735.1 Pseudomonadota bacterium
CCCAACCGCGCGCCAGCGGCCTGCGCCCGGAATTCCCGTACGCGCGCCTGAAGGCCTGGGCCGACGATCACGGCGGGGTCACGCTCCTGGAGCGCCGGCCGGTCCGGCCGTTCTACACGCTGGTGCGCTTCAGGGTGGCGTAGGGGCCGCCGGACGGCGCGTCCGCGGTGCCCGGACGCAGACGCCGCCGCCGCGGCTGCCATCGAGCCTCTGGCGCTCCTCCCCGCGCCGACTATGCTCGCGGCAACGAGCCGGGAGGAGCGGATCATGAAGCGTCGTGAATTCCTGAAGGGCGGCATCATCGGCGGGGCGGCGGCGGGGAGTGCGGCGCTCGCCGCGCCGGCGATCGCCCAGTCCATGCCGGAGGTGCGCTGGCGGCTCACGTCGAGCTTCCCGAAGCCGCTCGACGCGCTCTTCGGCAATGCCCTCACCTTCGCGCGGTATGTCGCCGAGGCGACCGACAACCGCTTCCAGATCCAGTGCTTCGGACCGGGCGAGATCGCGCCGGCGCTGCAGGCGATGGACGTCGTCGCGAACGGCTCGGTCGATTGCGCCCACACGCCGATCTACTTCTACATCGGCAAGCAGCCGTCGCTCGCCTTCGGCACCGGCGTGCCGTTCTCGTTCAATTCCCGCCTGCAATATGCCTGGCTGACGAATGGCGGCGGCAACGCGCTGATGGACGAGGCGCTCGCCACGTTCGGCGTCGTCGGCTTCCCCTGCGGGCAGTCGGGCACCCAGATGGGCGGCTGGTTCCGCAAGGAGATCAACCAGCCGTCCGACTGGCAGGGCCTGAAGATGCGGATCGGTGGGCTCGGCGGCGAGGTGCTCGCCAAGCTCGGCGTCGTGCCGCAGCAGATCGGCGGCGGCGACATCTACGCCGCGCTGGAGCGCGGCACGATCGACGCGGCGGAATTCGTGAGCCCCTACGACGACGAGAAGCTCGGCTTCGCGCGCGTCGCGAAATACTATTACGCGCCGGGCTTCTGGGAGGGCGGCGCCGTCCTCCACATGGTCGTGAACGAACAGCGCTGGAACGAGCTGCCGAAGCACTACCAGGCGATCCTGCGCCAGGCCGGCGATTCGGCGATGAACGCCATGCTCGCCAAGTACGATTCCTCGAACGGGCCGGCGCTGATGCGGCTGGTCGCCGGCGGCACGGAGGTGAAGATCTTCCCCAACCCGGTGCTCGACGCGGCCTGGGCGGCCGCCCACGAGCTCTACCGGGAGAAGGCCGCGCAGGACGACCTCTTCCGGCGCTCGCTCGAATCGATGCTCGCCTTCCGCAAGGAGAATTATCTCTGGTGGCAGGTCAACGAGTACGCCTTCGACAGCTACGTGATCGCGAGCCGCCTGAAATAGGGCGGCCCAGGCACCGGCGCGCGCCGTTCCAGCGCGCCGGCACGCCCCGCCACGGCGCGCATTTTCCCCCTTCTCAGGCCGGCCCGAAGCGGCGTAGCATCCGCTTCATGACCGCGCTCGTCATCGACGTTCGCAAGGGCCGACCCTCCGATGCCGGCAGCATCGCCGACGTCCATGCGGCCGCCTGGCGCGAGGCCTATTCGGGCGTCATCCCGGCGCTCGCGCTGGAGCGCATGATCGTGCGGCGCGCCGCGCCCTGGTGGGCCGAGGTGGCGAAGAAGGGCAACGGCCTCCTCGTGCTCGACGTCGGCGGCAAGGTCGCGGGCTACACCACCTTCGGCGCGGCCCGCACCCGCAGCCGCGCCACGGTCGCCGAGATTCAGGAGTTCTACCTCGCGCCCGAATATCAGGGGATCGGGCTCGGCTCCCGCCTCTTCGCCGGGGCCATGAAGATCATCCGCGCGCAGGGCTACCCGCGCCTGGTGATCCGCGCGCTCGCCGACAACGACCGCGCCACCCGCTTCTACGAGCGCCGCGGCGGCCGGCTCGTCGCGCGCAGCGAGGAGACGCTCGGCGGCCGCGCGCTCCCCTGCCTCTGGTTCGAGTTCAAGGTCTGATCCCGGCCGCCCGTCGGCGTCCTGCGGGGGCTTGACCTCGGGCATCCAGCACGGCCCCTCCTCTCCCGCCGTCGTCCTGCCCGGACCCGACCCGGGCATCCGGCACGGCCCCTCCTCTCCCACTGTCGTCCTGCCCGGACTTGATCCGGGCATCCAGTGGGCCGCGCTGCCACGGAGACGCCGGTTCTGGGTCGCCCGGTCGAGCCGGCGATGAACCCGTTCCCGAAACCGCTTTCCTTCGCCGCGCAACAATCCGGAAACGCAGCCGTCCTATCGACCGCGCCCTCGCCGCCGCCGGTCCCGACGGCCGGATGCGGCCGGAGAAGCCATTTCGAGGAGCCGACCATGTCGGACATCACCACTGCGCGCATCGATGCGCGGCTCGGCGCGCTCGCCCTCGTCGGCGACGCGCTCGGTTCCATCCGCACGGGCTGGCGGGCCGCCCGCGCGCGCCGCCGGACCTATGCGACGCTCGTCCGCCTGCCGGACCACGTGCTGCGGGACATCGGCCTCGAGCCGTCCGACCTCGCCCGCGGGCCGTCCGGCCTGCCGGACTGGATCCTCGCGCGCCGCACGGCCGCGTGAACGCGCTCAGCCGCGCGCGGCGAGCCCGAACCCCTCTGCGAGGAGCTCGTAGGAGCGCCGCCGCGCGGCATGCTCGTGCGTGATGGTGACGACCATCACCTCCTCCGCGCCATACTCGGCGGCGACCGCCTCGAGCCCCGCCTTCACCCGCTCGGGCGAACCGACCACGCGCCGCCGGCCCGGGCCGAACGGCACCGCCGTCACCCCCTCCCCGG
>JAEZEK010000119.1 GCA_023417735.1 Pseudomonadota bacterium
TTCCCCCGCTGCCGAGCGGCCGAAGCCGGGTCTTCATGCAGAAATCGATAAAGGATATCCTGGCGGGCCTCGCCTTCATCGGCTTCGGGGTCGCCTTCGGCTATGCCGCGCTCGGCTACGATCTCGGGACGGCGCTGCGCATGGGGCCCGGCTATTTTCCCCTGCTTCTCGCCGGCGTCCTGGTCGTCCTCGGCCTCGTCATCCTGGTGCAGGGCTTCATCGCCGGCGACATCGGGCCGATCGGCTCGATTCCCTGGCGCGGCGCGCTGTTCCTGCTCGGCGCGCTCGTCTTCTTCGGCGCGACGGTCCAGGGCCTCGGGCTCGCCCCGGCTCTGTTCGTCACGCTGCTCCTCACGGCGCTCGCGAGCCGCAGCACCGGCGTCCTGACGGCGATCGTTCTGGCGGCGGCGCTCACCGCCTTCTGCATCCTGATCTTCGTCTATGCGCTCGGCGTCACCATGCCGATCTTCGGCCGCTGGCTGCCGATCTGAGAAGGCCGAGCCATGGAACTCCTCGCCAATCTGGGCCTCGGCTTCGAGACCGCGCTCAATCCCGTCAACGTCCTCTACTGCTTCGTCGGCGTCCTGCTCGGAACGCTGGTGGGCGTGCTGCCCGGCATCGGGCCGACCGCCACCATCGCGATGCTGCTGCCGATCACCTTCAACTTCGAGCCGGTGACCGCGCTCATCATGCTCGCCGGCATCTATTACGGCGCGCAGTACGGCGGCTCGACGACGGCGATCCTCATCAACCTGCCCGGTGAATCCTCCTCCGCCGTGACCGCGATCGACGGCTACATGATGGCGCGGCAGGGGCGCGCCGGCCCGGCGCTCGCCTGCGCGGCGATCGGGTCGTTCTTCGCCGGAACGGTCGCCACCCTCATCCTGGCCGTGGCGGCGCCGCCGCTCGCCCGCATGGCGCTGAAATTCGGCCCGCCCGAATACTTCTCGCTCATCGTGCTCGGGCTCATCGCGTCGATCGCGCTCGCGCATGGCTCTATCGTGAAGGCGCTGGCGATGATTGTGCTCGGGCTGCTGCTCGGCATGGTCGGCCAGGACATCTACACCGGCACGCCGCGCTTCACCTTCGGCTTCTTCGAACTCTACAGCGGGATCAACTTCGTTGCGGTGGCGGTCGGCGTGTTCGGCGTGGCCGAGATCCTGCGCAACCTCGAGCACGAGACGACGCGCACGGTCGGCGTCAAGCGCGTCAGCAATCTCTGGCTGACGCGCGACGACGTCAGGCGCGTGGTCGGCCCCATCCTGCGGGGAACGGCGCTCGGCTCGGTCCTCGGCATCCTGCCGGGCGGCGGCCACGTGCTCTCCTCCTTCGCCTCCTACTCGCTGGAGAAGCGCGTCTCGAGCACGCCGCAGCGGTTCGGCAAGGGGGCGATCGAGGGCGTGGCCGGGCCGGAATCGGCAAACAACGCCGCCGCCCAGACCTCGTTCATCCCGCTCCTCACCCTCGGCATTCCCGCCCACCCGGTGATGGCCCTCATCATCGGCGCCTTCATCATCCAGGGCATCACGCCCGGACCGAACGTCATCAAGGACGAGCCGGCGCTGTTCTGGGGCATCATCGTCTCGATGTGGGTGGGCAACCTGATGCTGGTCGTGCTCAACCTTCCGCTCATCGGGCTGTGGGTGAAGATGCTCACCATCCCCTACAAGGTGCTCTTCCCCGCCATCATCGCCTTCGCCAGCATCGGCACCTACAGCATCAGCCTCAACGCCTTCGACGTCTATTCCATCGTCGTGATGGGCGTGATCGGCTACACGCTGGTGAAGCTCGGCTGCGAGCCGGCGCCGCTCCTGCTCGGCTTCGTGCTCGGGCCGCTCCTGGAGGAGCACCTCCGCCGCGCCATGATCATCTCGCGCGGCGACCCGATGATCTTCCTCAACCGGCCGATCAGCGCCGGGCTCCTGATCGCGGCCGTCCTCATCCTCGTCGTGACCATCCTCCCGGCAGTCCGGAAGAAGCGCGAGGAGGTGTTCGTCGAGGAGGACTGACCGGCCGGCGCAGCCGTCAGGGGTCCTGCCGGGCGGTCCCCGCCAGCCAGTTGTGGACGGCGGAGACGTCGGCGAGCCGGTAGCGCGCGGCGCTCTCCCCCTGCCCCACCTTCACGCCGAACCCGCCGAGCTCCGCCGCGGCGCGGAACCCGTCCTCATCCGTCGTGTCGTCGCCGACGAAGACCGGCACGCGGCCGGCAAAGGGCGGGCGCTCCGCGAAGAGCCGGACCGCGTCCGCCTTGCCCACGCCGCGCTGCCGGATCTCGACGATCGCATGACCCGACTGCGAATGGAGTTCGTCGAGCCCCTCGACCGCCGAACGCCCGATCGCGCGCGCCCGATCGGCCTCTTCGGGCGCCTTGCGGAAATGCAGCACGAGGGCGCCGCCCTTGTCCTCCAGTGCGATCGGGTCGCCGGGCCCGAGCGCGTCGCCGACGCGGCCGCGCGCCTCGTCCATCTGCGGGCTGGTCGGCTGAAACGTCACCTCGTCGCCGCCGGTGAACCGGCTCTCCTGGCCGTGCAGCCCGGCGGTGGGGAGCCGCAGCGGCGCGAGATGGCCGTCGAGATTGGCGATCCTGCGGCCCGTGACGAGCGCCAGCGCGCCGCCGAGCCGCCGCCCCAGCGCGTCGAGGAGCTCGCGCGCGCCGGGGCGCAGCCCGATCG
>JAEZEK010000165.1 GCA_023417735.1 Pseudomonadota bacterium
GCGGCCGCGGCCGACCGGTCGGCGGAGAGAAACGCAACGAAATCGCCTTCCCGGACGATCTCGACGGGAGCGGGTGCGGCCCTCCGCACGGCCTCTTCGTCGAGCTCGGCCAGGACGGCGCCGCTCCACGGCCGGTGCAGCACGCGGGCGTGCAGCATGCCGGCCGGCGCGAGGTCGTGCACGAAGGGCGTGCCCGCGACGCGGGCGAGAAGATCGGGGCGCGGGACGCTCGTGCCCACCACCCGGTAGTCGGCCGGCCGCTTGACGGGCACGTTGCCCGTGGCGTCACGTTCGAGATCGACCGCCTCCGCGAGCGACCAGTAATCGTGCCCGGTCTCCGATCCGGCGCGCCGGAAGGTGCCGTCCTCGACCGAGAGCTCGGACGGGTCGCAAGCGAGCATCTCGGCGGCCCGGGAGAGGAAGACGGCGCGGATCTCCGCCGCGACGAGGCGGATCGCGCCACCGGAAACGGTGGTCGAGTTGCTGCCCGACGTGAAGTCCTCCGCCGGCCCCCCGTCCGTGACGCCCGACCGGATGGCGATCCGGTCGATCGCCACGTCCAGCTCCTCGGCGGCGATCTGCGCGAGCGTCGTGAGAATGCCCTGGCCGAGCTCGACCTTGCCGGTGGAGAGGCACACGCGGCCCGCCTCCTCGAAGCCGATCCAGGTGGACAGGCGAGGATTGTCGAGAAGGCTCTTCGGCAGGACGTTCGCGGCCAAGTGTCCTCGTCCCGGGCGCGGCGCGCCGGCGGCTAGACGTTCTCCAGCAGCCAGTCGCCGATATAGTCGATGCCGATCTGGCGGTGGTCGACCTGGCAGTGCTCGGTGCCGCCTTCCTCCGCCGTGAAGATCTTCAGGTGCTTCCGGTTGGAACCGATCTTGTCGTAGAGGATACGGGCGGATTCCAGCGGCACGATGCGGTCGTTCTCGCCGTGCAGGATCAGGAACGGGCAGTCGATCTGCTGGGCGATGCCCTCGAGCGTGAAGAGCTTCGCCCGCTCCAGCGCGGCCTTGTTGTCGGGCGAGCCGACCACCCAGCGGAACTGGAAGTCGGACGAGAAGCTCGACTTCGGGTCCGCCGCGAGCTTCGCCTTGATGTCGGCCTGCCAGGCATGCATGTCCCAGTGCATGGCGCCGAAGGCGACGCCCGCCGCGTAGCGCTTGTCGTTTCCGACGATGCGCGGGGCGTGGTAGCCGCCGAAGCTGTAGCCCATCACCGCCACGCGGTTCGGGTCGACGTCCGGGCGGGAGGCCACGTAGTCGTAGGCGGCGGCGCCGGCGACCTCATAGTCCGGGCGGCTCGCGATGTTGCGCAGGCGGAGCGCCTCGGCCTGGCCGGGACCGTCGATCGCCAGCGTGTTGATGCCGCGCTTGGCGAAGTCGAGCCCGGCGAAGATGACGCTCATCTCCTTGCAATTGTCCATGCCGTCGAAGAGCACGACGGTGGGCGCAGGCTTGCCGTCGTTCGAGGCCCTGACAAAATATGCGGGCAGGGCGGTGTCCTCGTAGGGGACGTCGACGAACTCGATGTTCGGGTGTAGCCGCTTCAGCGCGCCGTGATAGCAGCGCAGCGCGTTGCGATACATGGCGATCTTGTCGTCGCCCGGCACCATGAAGCGCTCGGCGCTGTAATAGTAGTTGCCGGCGCGCATGTAATGGTTGCCGGCGGTGATGTCCCGGCCCTCGGCGGCGGCCTTGTCGGCGACGGCGGCGATGCGGTCGGCCATCGCCGACCATTCCTCGCGCCACGCCCTGTCGAGGTCGGGCTCGTCCTGGCGCGCCTTCAGCCGGCGGCCGACGCGGTCGATCTCCTCCATCGCCACCGCGCCGTAGGGCGTCATGCCCTTGACGATCTGCATGGCGTTGCTCCAGCGCAGATTGCCGGGAAAGTGCTCCGCCCAGGTCCCGCACTTGTCGATCGTTTCCATCGTTCACGGCTCTCCCGTTGCTCGCCGCATGTCCGGATCCCCCGGCGCCTGGCGTTCCGTCGTTCAGGCTTCCGCCACGACCGGATTGGTCAGGGCGCCGACGCCCTCCACCTCGACGGTCACCTCGTCGCCCGGCTTCAGCCAGACCTGCGGCCGCCGGCCCATGCCGACGCCCGCCGGCGTGCCGGTCGGGATGAGGTCGCCCGGCTCCAGCGTCATGATCTCGGACAGGGTGGAGACGATCTGCGCGACGTTGAAGATCATGCCCGCCGTATCGGCGTCCTGCATGACCTCGCCGTTGACGATCGTGCGGATGCGCAGCCCGGAGGCGCCCGGCGGCACCTCGTCGGCCGTGGTGATCCAGGGGCCGACCGGCCCGGTCCTGTCGAAGTTCTTGGCGCCGGTCCATTGCGTCGACTTCTTCTGGTAGTCGCGCACAGAGCCCTCGTTCATCATCGTGTAGCCGAAGACGTAGTCGAGCGCCTCGGCCTCCGGGACATGGCGGCACCTTTTGCCGATCACGATCGTGAGCTCGGCCTCGTAATCGAGCTGATCGGAGCATTTCGGAACGACCATCGCCTCGCCCGGGTTGGCGAGCGACGTGGTGCAACGCATGAAGACCGGCGGGTAGGTCGGCACGGCCTGGCCGGTCTCCTCCGCGTGGTCGTGATAGTTGAGGCCGATGCACATGATCTTGCCCGGATCGGGCACGGGCACGAGCAGCTTGAGGTCGGCGAGCGGGCGACCGCTCGTGTCCGCAGCACGCTCCGCCTTCGCCTGCCACGCCTCGTCGGCGCCGGCCGCGATCACGGCCTTCAGCGTGGACGGCGCATCGGGGCCGATGTCGGATAGCGGGACGACCCTGTCGCCGACGACGATGCCGACCCTTGCAGTGCCGGCTTCTTCGAAGGTCACGAAACGCATGGGGCTCTCTCTGATGATTTGACGGGTCCGGTGACGGACGACCGCCATTCGTTCGCGGAACCTTCACCCGCCCCCTTGGCAGCCGGTAGCCGCTGGGGCATTGAATCACTTTAAAACTGAGGCTGATAATCATGCGCCCGCCGCTCCGAGCGATCGGAACCTTCGTCCGCTGCGCCGAAACCGGAAGCTTCAGCAAGGCCGCGCTCGAGCTCGGCATGACGCCCCAGGCGGTGAGCGGCCAGATCAAGCAGCTCGAGGACTGGGTGCAGGTCCGGCTCTTCCACCGCACCACGCGCAAGATCAACCTGACGGAAGAGGGCGCGAGCTTCTTCGAGCACTGCAAGAGCGGGATCGACGCGATCGACGACGGCATCCGGGCGCTGCGCGAGTCGACGAGCGAGGCGGTCGGGACGGTCCGTCTGGCGATGCCGTACGTGATCAGCCGCGGCTACATCATGCCGATCCTCGCGCCGTTCTTCGACCTCTACCCGCGCGTCTCCATCGAGCTCATCGTCCAGAACCAGAACCCCGACGTGGTGGAGCAGGGGGTCGACCTCGGGGTGGGCAGCGGCCCGATGCCGAAAGGCTCCATCATCGCCCGCCGGCTCGCCTCGGTCGAGCTCGTGCTGTGCGCAGCACCGGATTACCTCAAGCGCTTCGGCACGCCGACGACGCTGGAGGACCTCAAGCAGCATCGATGCGTCGCGCTGCGGCACCCGCGGACCGGCAAGATCATGCCCTGGACCTTCCGGAGCGGGGACGGCGTCGTCACCCTCGACCTGGAAGGCTGCCTGACGACGAACGACAGCGACACCCAGCGGCAGGCGGTGCTTTCGGGCATCGGGATCGGCCAGCTCGCGAGCTTCTACGTCGCGCCGAACGTGGCCGCCGGCAAGCTCACGCCGCTCCTCATGGGCTACACGGCGCCGCCCTACCACTTCTTCCTCTACATGCTGAAGCGGACGAAGATCCCGCTGAAGACGCGGGTCCTCGCCGACTTCCTCTACCGCGAGCTCCGCAAGCACCCGGACTTCCAGCCGGCGCGGCTCCGCGAGGTGGCCTCCGTCAGCTGAGCGTGCGCCACACCCAGTCGGCATGGGCGAAGAGCGCGCGGTCCTCGTGCCGGGCGCCGACCAGGTGCAGGCCCACGGGCCGGCCGTTCCCACCCTGAAGGAGCGGCATGGTGAGCGCGGGGACGTGGAGCACCGTCCACATCTTGTAGAGATCGGCGCCCGCGAACGCATCCCAACCGACCGGCGCCTCGCCGGTCGCCGCCGCCCCGACGAGCACGTCGACCCCGTCCCACACCGCTGCCATGCGGGTCCGGCAATCCTCGGCGAGCTTCAGGCACGCGACGTAGCGTTCGAGGGTGCATGCGAACCCGTCGGCGATCCGTCCGCCGCGCAGCGTGTCGCTGATCTCCTCGAAGCGGGTCTCGATCTCCCAGGTGAGAGTGCGGACGAACTCGAAGCTGGAGATCCAGCGATGGGCGTCGGTGAGCGCCTCGAAACTCGCCGGCAGCTCGATCTCGCGCACCTCGGCACCGGAGCGGGCGAGCCGCGAGACCGCATCCTCCACGGCGCTCTGCACGGCGGGATCGACCTGGGGCCAGATGTGCGTGCGGCAGAAGCCGATCCGCGGCGGCCGGTCGAGCCGGGCGATCGGCTCGGGCGGAACGCCGAGCAGCACGTCCCGGTAGAGAGCGACGTCCTCCACAGAGCGGGCGCAGATTCCGAGCGTGTCGAGCGAACCGGATGCCTCCATCACGCCGTGGAGGCGGTGCTCCCCATAGGTCGGGCGATAGCCGAAGATGCCGCAGAAGGAGGACGGCCGGACGGTCGAGCCCGTCGTCTGCGTGCCGATCGCGAGCGGGACCATGTCGTCGGCGACGGCGGCGGCCGAACCGCTCGACGATCCGCCCGGCGTGCGCTCCAGGTCGCGCGGGTTGCGGGTCGGGCCGACATGGAGGTTCGCGAACTCCGTCGTCACCGTCTTGCCGAGCAGGATGCCGCCCGCCTTGCGGCTCAGGGCGACGCAGGCCGCATCCCGCCCCGCCTGACGGCCGCGATGGATCGGCGTGCCCCACTCGGTCGTCAGATCGGCCGTGTCGATGATGTCCTTGACGCCGAACGGCACGCCGCCGAGCGGGCCGCCCTTGCCGCGCGCATCGAAGGCGCGGGCGGCGGCGATCGCCGCGTCGGAGTCGACATGCGCCCAAGCCGCCACGGCCCCCTCGCGCTCTCCGATCCGCTCGAGGCAGGACCGAACGACGGCCTCGCTCGTGATCCGTCCGGCGGCGATCCCGCGCGCCGTCTCGGACGCGGTGAGGCGGTTCAGCCCGGCCCCCTTCCGCACGTCGTTCATCGCAGCACCTCCTCCCGTGCATCTCCGCCATGGTCGCGAGAGCGAGGGGCCAACCCAAGCGGCACTCCGTTGAATCACTTTCAAGCGCACGCTGCCAATCCGCTTCCGTGCGGCCCTAGAGGCTGGAGAGGCCGCGGACGAGCAGGCGGACGCCGACAAGGATCATCAGGCCGAAGATGATCATGTAGAAGACCCGCCCCCCGGTGCGGCGCACGAGGAAGACGCCGAGCCATGTCGATGCGATGGCGAGCGGCATCAGGCCGAGCGAGAGGAGGAGGTTCTCCCGGTTGATCTCCCCGAGCAGGATGTAGGGGCCGGTCTTCATCCAGTTCACGACGGTGAAGAAGATCACGCTCGTGCCGACGAAGACGTCGCGCGGGAGCCGCTGCGGGATCGTGTAGAGCTGGAACGGCGGCGCGCCGGCATGGGCGATCATGCTGGTGAAGCCGGAGCCGGCGCCGCAGGCGAGCCCGAGCAGGATGGTGGCCCGGCGCGCGCGCTGCAGCCGCGAGCCGAGTGCGAGCGCCAACTGGTGCCCGCCAAAGAGGATCGAGATCAGCCCGAGCGTCGCCTCCACCACCCCCGTCGGCAGCTTCGCAGCCAGGAGGTAGCCGCAGGTGACGCCGACCGCCGCGCCGGGGATGAGGATCGCCAGATTGCGCCGGTCCCAGGTCCGCCGGTAGGCCCATGCGCCGACGAGGTCCTGGACCACGAGGATCGGCAGCATGATGGATGCGGCCTTGAGCGGCGGCATCGCGAGCGCCATCAGGGGCAGCGCCACCATGCCGATGCCGGCGAAGCCGCCCTTGCCGACGCCCAGGATGATCACGGC
>JAEZEK010000208.1 GCA_023417735.1 Pseudomonadota bacterium
GCGGCCGCGCCGTCATTGATGCCCGAGCTGTTCCCCGCCGTCGTCACGCCGCCCGGATTGAGCGGCCGGAGCCGCGAAAGCGCCTCCTCATCCGTGCCCGGCCGAGGAAATTCGTCCGACTCGACCGCGCGCTCGCCTTTCCGGTCGCGCGTCACGACGGGGGCGATCTCGCCGGTGAAAAAGCCGTCCTGCCGGGCCGCTTCGCACTTGGCCTGCGAGGCGGCAGCGAAGCGGTCGCAGGCAGCGCGGTCGATATCGTATTCGCGCGCGAGGTTGTCGGAGGTTTCCGTCAGGGTGTCGGCGCCGAACTGTGCCTCGATGGCCGGATTGGGAAACCGGGCGCCCACGGTGGAGTCGAAGATCTCCACCTTCCGGCTGAAGGGGGCATCGGCCTTGGCCATCACGAAGGGTGCGCGGCTCATGCTCTCCACCCCGCCGGCGACGAAGAGGTCGCCCTCTCCGGCGGTGATGGCATGGGACGCGGCGACGATCGCGCCGAGGCCGCTGCCGCAATTGCGCTGGACCACGGCACCGCCGACCCCGACCGGGATGCCGGCGAGAAGCGCGGCGTGGCGGGCGACGCACCTGCTGTCCTCGCCGGCCTGGTTGCCGCAGCCGACGATGACGTCCTCGAGGTTCTCCGCGCCGAACGCGCTCCGGTCGAGAAGCGCGCGCATGGCATGCGCGAGGAGGTCGTCCGGCCGGATGCCGGCCAGCGCCCCGGCGCGCTTGCCGAAGGGCGTCCGGATACCGTCGTAGATGTAGGCGTCGAGCATGTGTTGTGTCCGGCGGTCGCGGCCGAGCCGCCCGCCCGGCTCGGCGGGGCGGGCGGCTGGTCCGTCTTCAGGTGCTTACTGGATCAGGCCGAGCTGCCTGATGGTGGTCGTGTACTGGTCGCGCTCCGAGCGCAGCATGGCGTTGGTGGCCTCGCTGTCGAGGAACTCGGTCCGCCAGTAGTTCTCCTGCTCGATCGGCTTCCAGGATTCGTGGGTGACCACCTTCTGGAGCACGTCCTCCCAGAACGCGACCTCCTCCGGCTTCATGGACTTCGGCCCCAGGATGCCGCGCCAGGCCGACCAGACGACGTCGTGGCCGAGTTCCTGCCACGTGGGCACGTCCTGAAGCGGCGCCGCCTGGCGGGCCGGTGAGGCCACCGCGACGATGCTGAGATCGCCGGATTCGTGGTACTTCGCGAAGCTCGCGCAGCCGCTCACGCCGACGTCGACGTGGTTGCCGAGGAGCGCCGCAACCCCCTTGGAGGCGGAATCGAAGACCGTGGCGCGGACCTTGGTGATGTCGGCCCCGACCGCGTCGGCGAGCTTCGCCATGGCGACGTGCCACTGGTTGCCGGCGGCCACCGCGAACCCGAACCGGAGCGTTTCGGGATTGTTCTTGAGCGCGTCGATCAGCTCATCGGCGGTCTTCAGGTTTCCGGTCGGGTTGAGCGCGAAGCAGCCGTCCTCGAAGACCAGGGTCGCGATCATGGTGAGGTCCTCGAAGCTGAGCGGCGCGGCGCCGAGGACCTCGTTCGTCACCAGGTTAGGCGAGAAGATCGAGAGCTTCGTGGGCCCGCGGCTCTGCTTCGAGATCTTCGCCCATCCGACCGCGCCGCCGCCGCCCGGCTCGTAGGTGATGTTGATCGGCACTTCGATCAGGTTCTCACCCTCGAGCACCGCCTCGATCGCCCGCGCCATGCGGTCGTAGCCGCCGCCGGGGCCCGAGCCGACGACGATCTCGACCGGCTCGGTCGGTGCCTGCGCGAGGGCGGTGCCACCGCCCGCGAGGCAGGCGAGGGCCAGAGCCGCCGGAGCGCTCCGGAGCAACAAACCATCAAACATGACTTCCTCCCTTTGGTGTCTCTGTCGGTCGTGGAACTAGACCTTGCCGCCCGAGACCTGGGCGGGGGTGCGTTCCTGCCGCCAGCGCGCCGTTACAAACGGAGCCGCGACCACCAGGACCGCGAGCAGCAGGAAGAAGACGGAGATCGGCCGCTCGAGGAACGTCAGCCAATCGCCGCCCGATAGCGTCAGGGCCTGCCTGAGCGACTGCTCGAGCGTGCGGCTGAGGACCACGCCGAGGATCATCGGGGTGATCGGGATCCGGTACCGGCGCATGACGTAGCCGACGGCGCCGAAGCCGAGCGCGAGCCAGACCTCGAACATGCTGTTCGAAAGGCTGTAGGCGCCGGTCAGGCCGAGGACGAGGATGACCGCGGTGAGAAGCTCGGGGGGAATGCGGAGCAGGCGCACCCAGATCCCGATGAGCGGGATGTTCAGGATGACGAGCACGATGTTCGCGATGTAGAGGCTGCCGATCACGCCCCAGGTGACCTCGGGATGCTCCGTGAAGAGCCGCGGCCCCGGCTGGATGCCGAACATCAGCAGCGCGCCGAGCAGGACCGCCGTTGCCGCCGAGCCGGGGATTCCGAGCGTGAGAAGCGGGACCAGGGCGCCGGAGACCGAGGCGTTGTTGGCGGCTTCGGGCGCCGCGAGGCCTTCGACGGCGCCCTTGCCGAACTGCTCGGGCTGCCGGTGGACCCGCTTCTCGAGCGCATAGGCGAGGAGCGTCGCGACCGCGCCGCCTGCCCCGGCAGGAGGCCGACGAGGAACCCGATCACCGCCCCGCGCACCATCGCGAACCGGACCCGCAGCCATTCCGCCTTCGTGGTGAAGAGCTTGCCGACGGCGGCCGGGGCTTCCCAGCGGCCGGAGAGCAGCCGCTCGACGGTGACCAGGACCT
>JAEZEK010000227.1 GCA_023417735.1 Pseudomonadota bacterium
GCGCCGATCTGCGCCGGCGCAAGACCGCAACACGCCAGCCAGGGGACGGAAATGCTCCATCAGACGACGAGCCAGTACATCACGAAGGAACGCGTCGCGCAGACGCTCGTGGAGATGGTCAACATCAGCAGCCCCACCGGCGGCGAGGCCGAAATGGCCAACTACGTCGTCGACCGGATGCGCAAGGCGGGCATGGAGACCGAACTCCAATACGTGAGCGAGGGCCGGCCGAACGCCGTCGGCCACATAAGGGGGACCGGGGGCGGAACGAACCTCCTCTTCACCGGCCACATGGACACCTCCTATGACGGCACCGAGGACTATCTTTCCGGCGACGGCTTCAAGCCGCAGGCGGTGGAGAAGGACGGCTGGATCTGGGGCCTCGGCGCGAGCAACATGAAAAGCGGGCTCGCATCGGCGCTCGTGGCCGTCGAGGCGATCGCCAGATCGGGCATCCGCCTCGCCGGCGACATCTCCTTCGGCGGCGTCGTCGGCGAGATCGAGAAGACGGCGATCGAGGAGTTCCAGGGCACGAGCTTCGCCGGTTACGGCGTCGGCAGCAAGCACCTCGTCACCCACGGCGTGACTGCCGACTACGCGATCCTGATGGAGCCGACCCAGAACCGCATCAGCCCGGCCAACATGGGCTGCGTCTGGTTCCGCGTCACCGTCACGGGAACGGTCAACCATTCCGCGTTCTCGAGCCGGCCGGGCGTCGTCAACGCGATCACGCTCATGACCGAGCTCTATCCCGACCTGATGGAATGGGGGAGGCGGTACGAGGCGGCGCATTCCTTCATGGGCGAGCATCCGAACGTCACGCTCGGCGCCATCCGCGGCGGTGCGCCGTGGCGGCTCTCGCGCAATCCGTATTCCTGCAGCCTCTACATCGAGGCACGGCTGGTACCCGGGCAATCCATCGAAGCGGTCAAGCGCGACCTGCGATCGGTGCTGAACGGCTTCGCCGAGCGCACGGGCACCGGCGAGCCGGAGCTCTACGTCTACCTGACCGACCCGGCGACGGCGATCTCGGAGGACCTCCCGATCATCGACGCGCTCGGGCAGGCGCAGGTGCAGGTGTCGGGCGAACGGAAACCGTCGATCATCCGCCGCCCTGGCGCCGATGCCGTCCACTTCACCGTCTACGGCGTCCCCTGCGTCTCATTCGGGCCGGGCGGCCGGGTGCATCCCGACCTCAAGGGCCAGCCGATGCACGTGGTCGGCGAGCACGCCAATGTCGACGAGCTCGTCACGGCGGTGAACATCTACGTCGCCACCGCTTTGGACCTCTGCAACCGGGCAGCGAGCTGAGCACCGCGCCGGCTGGCGCAAGCGGCCACGATCCGTATCCGGCGGGCGCGTACGCCCGCCGCCACGGCCCGCGCATCATCCCTCCGCGGCGCCGCCTTCGCTGCGAGCGGCTCGGCCGTATCGTTTGTCGAGGGCGTCGTAGACGTCCTTCCGGACCAGCCGCTGCCGGTCCGCGAAGGAGGCGACCGGTGCATCCTCGTCGAAGCGGCCGTCGGCCTTGAGCCGCGCGAGCGCGTTCTGCATACCGAGGATGGCGCCCTGCAGGGCGGCATTGGCGTAGAGAACCAGCGCGAACCCGGCCTCGTCCAGACGATCGAACGGCAAGGCCGGCGTCTTTCCCCCGATCACCACATTGACCAGCTGGGGAAGCGGCAGCGCCTTCGGTAGCGAAAGGATTTCCGCCTCGCTGACCGGGGCCTCCACGAAGAGCATGTCGGCGCCGGCCTCGGCATAGGCATGGGCGCGCTCGAGCGCCCGCTCGAGCCCTTCCACGCCGCGCGCGTCGGTGCGGGCGAGGATCTGCAGGTTCGAATCCTGCCGGCCATCGACGGCCGCCTTGATCTTGCCGACCATCTCGCCGGCGGAGACGAGCGCCTTACCCTCGAAGTGCCCGCACCGCTTCGGCATCGCCTGGTCTTCGATCTGTATAGCGCTCGCGCCCGCCCGCTCCAGCACGCGCACCGTGTGGCCGACATTGAGCGCATTGCCGAAGCCGGTGTCGGCATCGACGACGAGGGGCAGGTCGGTCGCGTCGCGGATCGCCCCGGCATGGTTCGCCATCTCGGACAGCCCGGCAAAGCCGAGGTCCGGCATGCCGAGGAACATGTTGTTGACGCCGGCGCCGGTCAGGTAGACGGCCTCGAAGCCCGTGTCGGCGATGATCCGGGCGGAGAGCGCATTGGCAGCGCCCGGCATCAGGATTGCCCCGCCGGCGGCGATCCGAGCCTTGAAGGCGGCGTTGATCGCGGCGCTCACGCGCTCGCCTCCGAACCGGCGCGTACCGGGGTCGGCAGACGCCCTTCCGGCACGAGCACGGCGCCCTCGAAGAGCCGGCGCTGCGTCCGGATCACCGTCGCCGACACGGCTTCGGCGACGCCGTCCCTTTCGCGCACCTCAGCCGCGACCGTCAGCGTGCCGGACGGATGGCCGATCACGATGTCGGCCCCTGGCGCCGCGCCGGAAACCCGCTCGGCGACCACCGAACCGGTGAGGCGTGCGGCAGTCGCGAGGCAGAGCGCCCCGGTGAGCGGGACCGCGCGGTGCGGCTGGCCGACGGAGATCATGCGCACGGCGATGTTGTGCTCGGCCGTGGCGAGCATCCGACCCGACAGAGTCGCGGCGGCCCGTGGCGCGGCAACCATGGCAACCTTCGGCACGCTCAGGATCGCGGACGCGTCTTGGAGCGAGGACGCGAGCCCCATCGCGACGGAGGCGGCGCAGCGGATCGCCTCCAGCCGCCCCATCAGGACCGCGTCGGCCTCGACGGCGTCGGGCAACTCCGTGCCCTCGCAGCCGAGCGTCTCCGCCGCCACGAAAACGCAGGGGTTCGCCGCATCGACGAGGCTCGCCGCCACCATGCCGAGGCCGGGGACGGGGAGCCGGTCGACGGCATTCCCGGTCGGAAGGAGCCGCCCCGTCTTCGCCCCGCCCGGCGCCTCGAACTCGAGCCGCACCGGCGCGCCGGCGCCGGCGACGCCGTCGAGCCGCCAGTCGCCCTCGACCGCCGCCTTGCCGCCTTCGACCGGGAACCGGGCGACGATGATCTTGGCCGTGTTGGTGTTGTGGATGCGGACCACCGCCTCGCCGTCGGCAGGCGCGGCGACCAGCCCCTCGTCGACGGCGAAGGGGCCGATCGCGGAGGACATGTTCCCGCAATTGCCGGCGTAATCCACCTTGGGCGCGGCGACCGCGACCTGGCCGAATGTGTAGTCGACGTCGGCGTCGGGCCGGCTCGGCGGGCCGACGATGCAGATCTTGGAGAGCGAGGAGACGCCGCCGCCCATGCCGTCGAGCTGCCGCCCGTTCGGGTCGGGCGAGCCGATCGCGGCGAGGAGGATCGCGTCCCGCACCGCCGTGTCGGCGGGAAGATCGGAGGCATGGAAGACGATCGCCTTCGACGTGCCGCCACGGATGAAGGCGGCCGGGATCCGGATCTGGCGCAATGCGGCGAACTCCTTCTGAACGGCGTGGCTCGACCATACGCCATCTTCAAGGCGTCGGCGCAGAGGCGCTCCGACCGGCGCCGAATTCAAGCCGGGAGCGTTTTGGCGGTTCCGCGCGTTGCTTAACCAGTCGGCAATGCCGGAGGTCTTCATGTACCTTTCCGAAGAACCGCTTCTCGAAGACGCCATCAGCATCCTGAGGCACGCCGGGCATCACGTGGAGGAGGAAACCGACCTTCCGACGGCGCTTCCAGGCCTTTACAGGATCGACAACGGCCCGCCAGTTCCGATCGACCAGCTGTGCGCGATCGCCCGCAGGGCAGCGGTCCGACGCCCCGGCAGGAACCCGCACGCGCGGGCGTGACGAGTCCGGCCGGCGCAGTCCCCGCTCAGACCGGCTCGACTACCATCTCCGGCGTGAGCCTGCGCGGATCGACCCGCAATTCCAGGATCGCGGGGATGCCCGAGGCGAGTGCGCGCTGAAGCGCGTGCGGGAAGTCCGCATCGCGCTCGACGAGCTCGCCGTAGCCGCCGCATGCCTTCGCGAAGGCGACGAAATCCGGGTTCTCGAGGGCCGTGCCGCTCGGCCGCCCCGGGAAGTGGCGCTCCTGGTGCATGCGGATGGAGCCGTAGAGCCCGTTGTTCACGAGCACCACGACGATCGGCAGCTTGTATCGTGCCGCAGTGATGAAATCCGGGGACGCCATCTGGAAGTCGCCGTCGCCGGCGAAGACAATGACCGGCCGTTCCGGATGGCGGAGCTTGGCCGCGACGGCCGCCGGGAAGCCGTAGCCCATCGCCCCCGATTTCGGCGCGAGCTGCGTGCCGCGCCGGGCATAGCGGAAGTACCGGTGCAGCCAGATGGCGTAGTTGCCCGCGCCGTTGGCAATGATCGCATCGTCTGCGACGGCCTCTCGGACATGGGCGACCACCTTCGCGAGGTCGAGCGGCGCATTGATGCCGGCAGGCGTGCTGTACGCGAGATAGTCCCGCCGCGCTTGCGCCCGCCAGTCCCGCCAGGCCGGGTTCGCGACAGGCGGCAGCAGGGAAATCGCCTCCATGAAGGGGCCGGGGCCGGCATGGATCGGCAGGCGCGCCTGGTACACGCGACCGAGTTCCTCGGCGCCGGGGAAGACGTGGACGAGCGCCTGTTTCGGCACGGGCGCTTCGATGAGCGTGTAGCCGCGCGTCGGCACCTCGCCGAGACGGTCGCCGATCGCGACGATGAGGTCGGCTTCCATGACCCGGCGGGCGAGCACCGGATTCGTGCCGAAGCTGAGGTCGCCAACGTAATGGTCGGACCGGTTGTCGAGGAGGTCCTGCGCGCGGAACGCGGCGGCGACGGGCAGATCGTTCGCGCACGCGAAGGCGGCGAGCCGATCGCAGGCCGCATCGTCCCAGCCCGAGCCGCCGACGACGAGAACGGGCCGCGCCGCCTCCGACAGCATGCGCTGGAACGACTCCACCGCATCCGGCAGCGGAGCGGGCTCCGAAGCGCAGTAGCGGCCGGCGTCGCGCACCCGGCAGGTTTCGCTCAGCACGTCCTCCGGGACAGCCAGCACGACCGGCCCGCGGCGGCCGCTCATGGCGACGCTGAAGGCCCGGCTCACCATCTCCGGAATGCGGGCTGGGTCGGTGATCTCCGCCGACCATTTCGTCGTGTCGCCGAACACCTTGGTGTAGTCCATCTCCTGGAAGGCCTCGCGGCCGCGATGGTCGCGCGGGACCTGGCCGACGATCAGGACGAGCGGCGTCGAATCCTGGAAGGCGGTGTGGACGGCGATCGCGGCGTGCATGGCGCCGGGCCCGCGGCTGACGATGCACACCCCCGGCTCGCCGCGGAGCTTGGCGTCGGCCTCCGCCATGTTGGCGGCGTTCGCCTCGGGCCGGCAGACGATGAAGCGGATGCCGGCCTCGCCACCGTGAAGCGCGTCGAACACGGGCAGCGCGCTCTCGCCCGGCACGCCGAAAATGGTGTCGACGCCGTGGCCGCGCAGCGCGTCCACCAGGATACGGCCGCCATTGCGGGCCGGCGCTTCTGCGCCGCTGCTCGGTGCGCTCATGAGATCTCGCCTTGACGTTGGTCGCTCGGAGAGCGGGACATGGACGAAGCTTCGGCTCCGGCGCAAGCCTTCCGGCGCAGGCCGCCGAAAGGCCAATGCGGGATCCCTATTCCTGGAAGACTTCTTCGCGGCGGCGGCGGATGGCCGGCATGGCCACCGAGATCAGCAGCGCAAGGCTGAGGACCAGCAGCGCCAGGCTGATCGGGCGCTCCAGGAACACCATCATGTCGCCGCGGGAGATGATGAGGCTGCGCCGGAAGTTCTCCTCCAGCATCGGCCCGAGCACGAAGCCCATCAGGAGGGGGGCGGGCTCGGCGTCGAGCTTGCGGAGAAGGTAGCCGAGAATGCCGAACCCGATCGTCAAATAGAGGTCGAAGGGCGAGTTGCTGACCGAGTAGATCCCGATCGCGCTGATGACGAGGATGAGCAGGAAGAGCAGGCGGTACGGCACGAGCAGCAGCCGCACCCAGAGCCCGATCATCGGCAGGTTGATGATCACGAGCATGACGTTGCCGACGAACATGCTGGCGATCAGTCCCCAGAACAGGTCCGGCTGCCTCGTGAGCACGGTCGGGCCCGGGGTGATCCCGTGCAGGATGAGAGCGCCGACCATCAGCGCCATGGTTGCGCTGGTCGGGATGCCGAGCGTCAGGAGCGGGACGAAGGACGTCTGGGCGGCCGCATTGTTCGCCGATTCCGGTGCCGCCACGCCCTCGGGGGCGCCGCGCCCGAACCGCGTCGGATCCTTCGCGACGCGCTTCTCCAGCGCGTAGGCGGAGAAGGCGGCAACCGTCGCGCCGCCGCCGGGCAGGATGCCGAAGGCGGTGCCGAGCAGCGTTCCGCGGGCGATTGCCCAGCGCACGCCCTTCATGACTGCCCAGGTCGGCCAGATCGAGCCGATCCGGCCCGCGTTCAACCCGCGCTGGATGCCCTGCTCGAGGTTGCAGATGACCTCTGCGACGCCGAAGAGCCCCATGGCCATGGCGACGAAGCTCACCCCGTCGTAGAGCTGGCTGGTGCCGAAGGTCAGCCGCTGCTGCCCGGAATTCACGTCGATGCCGACGATGCCGATGAGGAGCCCGAGCAGGATCATGGCGATCGCGCGGATGACCGATCCGTTCGCGAGCACGATGGCCGAGATGAGCCCCAGCACCATCAGCGAGAAATACTCGGGCGATGCGAAGCGCTGGGCGATGCCGGCGAGCGGCGGACCCGCGAGCACGATGACCAGCGTGCCGAAGCAGCCGGCGATGAAGGAGCCGATGGCGGCGATCGCGAGCGCCTCCCCGGCGCGGCCCAGCTGGGCCATCTTGTAGCCGTCGAGCGCCGTCACCACGGAGGTCGATTCGCCCGGTATGTTGACGAGGATAGCGGTGGTCGAGCCGCCGTACTGCGC
>JAEZEK010000261.1 GCA_023417735.1 Pseudomonadota bacterium
GCCTCCCGCTTCACCGATGCCGAAACACGTCCCATGACCGCGTCCTCCCTTGCCCAAGCCTAGCACGGAAAGAAGCTTAAGAGGACATGCGAGGAAACGGCGGCGCGTGGTGTTTTTCTCGGGCGAGTCTCACTTGGCGTAACCGTTTATCAAGATCAGTAAACGTCGTTTGGAAAGTTTGTTCTAAATCGATGGCGGTTTGATATTTATAAAGAACGCGTAGTCGAATTATAATAGAATGAACGTCCTCATTCCACTGGCCTACCGTATTGCGATACCGTGTTCTTTCTGATGCAATCTGTTGCATAGTGCCTGAATACAAGCTATCAACATAAAAACGAGTGGCTCCCAACCGCCTATGAACCAGATTAAACAGATCAAGTGTCGCTACAATTTGACGATCGTGAGTATCTGCCAATCGTTGGAACTTTTGTTGAAAAAGCCACTGACGTCTTTGCCAGGCGAGCGATAGGGCACCTCCCAGCACCCCTGTCGCGATCACTGTGAGCAATATGTTGATCATTGATGCATCCTAATTCACAACTAAGCCATAGGGAAACACGCGACCTTGCAGTGCTAGATAGAAATTTCCAGTAGGAGCGTTTTCGCCTGAGATGCGGAGCGAAGCGGAGCCTCGAACCACGAGGCCGCTCCCCGCCTGATCCCGCAGCCCCGCCTGATCCTGCACCCTATTCCGTGCGACCCTCCGCGCCGGCTTCCACCGCAGCCTCCCGCACGTAGTCCGGCACGTCGCGACCCTCCGAGGCGAGCCAGGCGCCCATGCGGCCGATGACGGTGCGCACCGCCGGGCGGGCGAGCACGCGGGTGCGCCAGGCGAGGAGCCGCGGGGTGGCTTCGGTGAGCACCGCGCCCTTCCGCTCGCCGTAGAAGAGCGCCATGAAGAGGGCGATGTCGGCGTAGGAGTAGGGGCCGGCGAGATGGTCGCGGCCTTCGAGCCGGGCCTCCATTGCCGCATAATGGCGGGCGGCCGTAGCGCGGGCGTCGATCGCGACCGGGTCGTCCGGCGTCTCCTCGAGGCCGAACAGCCGGGCGATGTTCATGAACACGATCTCGTCGGCCTCGAGCTCGAGGCGCCGCGCCTCGGCGCGCGCGGCCGCGCCCGCGGGCCAGAGCGCCGGTTCCGGAAAGGCATCCTCGAGATACTCGAAGATCAGCGTGGAATCGAAGAGCTCGACCGCGCCGTCCACGAGCACCGGTACCTGGCCCTTCGGGTTGATGCGGACGACCTCCGGGTGCCGCGGCTCGTAGCGGTCGCCCTTCACGAAGGGCACCATGACGAGCTCGAAGGGCACGCCCTTCTCGCGGAGCGCGATCTCCGCCTTTGCGCCGAACATGGAGAGCGGGGCGGAGTAGAGCCGGAGCGGGGGCATCGGAGCGACCTCGGTTTCGTCTTCCCGAGCACTGCGACGAAACGGGTAAGCGGGCAAGGGCCGGCGCCCGGGATTCAGCCGGCGCGGGCGAAGGGGCCGCGGAGAAGAAAATGCGCGACGGCGAGCGCACACAGATAGAGGAACAGGAACGGCGCCGCGAGGATCACGAAGATCGGCCAGAGGTTCGACCCCATGAGGAAGGCGAACGCGGCGTGCAGGATCATGGGCACCATGATCGCGAGCGGCGCGAGCGCGCCGGCAAGCCAGAGGCCGGAATAGCGCCGCACGAGCAGCACCTGCAGGACGAAATAGCCGGGCAGGCCGATCATGAGCCCCGGGCCAAGCAGCAATTCCAGGGACCAGGGCAGCTCGTCGTCGCCGCCGACGCCGAAGGCCTGCTGCGGCGCATTGAGGCGCGCCACCCATTCCGGCTCGGCCGCCCGAGGGGCGGGCGTGGCGTTCCAGTTCGCGCCGACCGGCAGCCTCATGACCGCAAGCGGCCGCCAGTTCGCATCGGAAACCTCGATGTCGAGCCGGTCGAGCCGGGTCGGCGCACCGTAGGCGATCCAGACCATCGCCTCTCCGTCGCCCGCCGGATAGGCCGGCGACGGGTTCCAGCGGACGTCCCGCCGGACCTCCGCGCCCTCGAGATAGCCCTTCGCCTGGACCCTGATCGGGACCTCGCTCTGGTAGGCGAGGCGGAGATAGAGCGGCGCGTCCCGGCCGAGCGTGGCCGAAGTGCCGGGGTGGCTCGCCGTCACGCTGAGGACGGGGGCGGCGGCCGCGCACGGCATGCCGGCCGCCGCAAAGGCGGCGAAGGCGAGGAGAACGAGGCGCGCGAGGAGCGGCACGAGCGGTCCCGGGGCAAGTCCTTTCCAGGCTAAGCGAAAGGTGGAAAGAAACCGTTGCGCCGGCGGCTACGCTCCGGGCGGGCCGT
This sequence comes from Pseudomonadota bacterium, assembly GCA_023417735.1. Lineage (GTDB taxonomy): Bacteria > Pseudomonadota > Alphaproteobacteria > Rhizobiales > Afifellaceae > Propylenella. The sequence goes on from JAEZEK010000261.1 coordinate 2,329, forward strand.
AGCCCCCGCCGGTCGGCGTGCGTACGATCACCGCCTCGCCGGGCTCCAGCACCGTCTGGTCGGCGCCCTGGAGCGTCTCCAGCCGGCCGTCGTTGCGCCGGACGAAGGTGGCGCCAAGAGCGCCGGGCTCGCCGCCGTGCAGGCCGTGCGGTCGGACAGTGCGGTGCGAGGACAGAATGGCGCAGTCCATCCGCTCCAGGAAGCGGATCGTGCGCACCGTGCCGGAGCCGGCCGACCAGCGTCCGCGCCCGCCCGAGCCGGGGCGGATGTGGAAGTCCTCGAGCAATACCGGGAAACGCATCTCCAGCACCTCCGGGTCGGTCAGGCGCGAATTGGTCATGTGCGTGTGGACGCCGTCGGTGCCGTCGAAACCGGTGCCGTCGTTGAGGACGCCCGCCGGCGAGCCGGAGCAGATCGTCTCGTAGTACTGATAGCGGTCGTTGCCGAAGGTGAGGTTGTTCATGGAGCCCTGGGCGGCGGCGAGGCTGCCGAGGGCGCCGAAGAGCGCGTTCGTGACGTGCTGGCTCGTCTCCACGTTGCCGGCGACGACCGCGCGCGGATAGGCGGGCGCGAGCATGGAGCCTTCCGGGATGACGATCTCGATCGGCTCCAGGCAGCCGGCATTCATCGGGATGTTCTTCTCCACCATCACGCGGAACACGTAGAGGACGGCGGCGCGGGTGACCGGCGCCGGCGCGTTGAAGTTGTTCTCCTTCGCCGCGCTGGTTCCGGTGAAGTCGACCCGCGCGCGCCGGCCGTGCCCATCGACGCCGATCTTCACCCGGATGACCGAACCCTGGTCGGTCGGGTACTCGAACGCGGAGTCCGACAGCGTCTCGATCACGCGGCGAACGCTCTCGGCCGCGTTGTCGCGGACGTGGCGCATGTAGGCCTCGACCGTCTCGAGCCCGAACTGGCGCACCATCTTGCGGATCTCGGCGGCGCCCTTCTCGTTCGCCGCGATCTGCGCCTTGAGGTCGGCGACGTTCTGCGCCGGGTTGCGGCAGGGATAGGGGTGGTCGGTGAGGAGGTGGACGAGCTCCGCCTCGCGGAAGCGGCCGCCGGCGGCGCCGTCGACGAGCTTGAAGTTGTCGATGAGCACGCCCTCCTCGTCGACGGTCGTCGCGCGCGGCGTCATCGAGCCGGGGGCCGCGCCGCCGACATCGGCATGGTGGCCGCGCGAGGCGACCCAGAAGAGGATCGACCGCGGCTTCTCCTCGTCGCGGTTGGCAGCTTCGTCGTCGAAGACCGGCGTCACGACCGTGATGTCGGGCAGGTGCGTGCCGCCATTGTAGGGGGCGTTGAGCGCGTAGACGTCGCCCGGCCGGATGTCGGGGTTGAGGCGGCGGACGATGTCGACCGAGCGGTCCATGGAGCCGAGATGGACCGGCATGTGCGGCGCGTTGGCGACGAGTGCGCCGGACGCATCGAAGAGCGCGCAGGAGAAGTCGAGCCGCTCCTTGATGTTCACCGAATAGGCGGTGTTCTGAAGCGTGACGCCCAT
>JAEZEK010000388.1 GCA_023417735.1 Pseudomonadota bacterium
CCCCCGCGGGCGCGCCGGCCCTCCGCCCCCCCCCACGCCTTGGCGGGCGTATCGTTGAAGTTGGACGACATCGCGCCCATCGCGTCGAAGAGGTTGGAGAGCGTCCACTCGAGCTCCTCCCCGCCGCCGGCGAAGATCACGTCCTGCTTGCCGAGCTGGATGATCTCGTAGGCGTTGCCGATGCAATGGTTCGAGGTCGCGCAGGCCGACGAGATCGAGTAGTTCACGCCCTTGATCTCGAACGGCGTGGCGAGCGTCGCCGAATTGGTGGACGACATCGCCTTGGGCACGGCGAACGGGCCGATCCGCTTCGGGCCGCCCTTTTCGCGCGTGACGTCGGCCGCTTCCACGATGGCGCGGGTCGAGGGCCCGCCCGAGCCCATGATGATGCCCGTCCGCTCGTTGGACACCTCGTCCTTCTCGAGCCCGGCATCGGCGATCGCCTGCTGCATGGCGATGTAGTTCCAGGCGGCGCCGCGGCCCATGAAACGGCTGGTGCGGCGGTCAAGCTCTTCGGCCGGATCCGGGGAGGGGGCGCCGTGGACCTGGCAGCGGAAACCATGGTCGGCATAGGATTGGGCGAAGGAAACGCCCGGGCGCGCCTCGCGCAGGCTCGCGAGCACCTCCTGGGTGTTGTTTCCGATCGACGACACGATTCCCATGCCGGTGACGACCACCCGTCTCATTGCGCTCTCCTTCGCGCTGTGTGGCGGACCGCCGGACGCAATGCTGCGAGCGGCAGGCTGCGTCAACCGGCTTCGGTGTGGAAGAGGCCGACGCGCAGGTCCTTGGCGCTGTAGATGGTGGAGCCATCGGCCTTCAGCCAGCCGTCACCGATGCCGAGCGTCAGCTTCGAGCGGACGACGCGCTTCAGGTCGACGCCGTACTCCACCAGCTTCACGGAAGGCAGCACCATCCCTGAGAACTTCACCTCGCCGACGGAGAGCGCGCGCCCGCGGCCGGTTCCGCCGATCCAGCCCAGGAAGAAGCCGAGCATCTGCCACAGCGCATCGAGCCCCAGGCAGCCGGGCATCACCGGGTCGCCCTTGAAGTGGCAGGCGAAGAACCATTGATCGGGATCGACCGCGAACTCGGCGCGGACGAATCCCTTGCCGTGCTCGCCGCCGGTTTCGGAGATCTCGGAAATCCGGTCGAACATCAGCATCGGCGGCAGCGGCAGCTGCGCATTGCCCTCGCCGAACAGTTCACCGCGTCCGCAAGCCAGCAGATCCTCGTATTCGAAACGTGTCTGTCGATCTGTCATGGCTCTTTCCGGCTCTCCCCGACGCACTCTGCATTTGCTTCGGCCAGTTCCTAACACAAGGGTTTGCGAGGCGAAACGCCGCGCAGCGCCTCTCCGAGCTTCCGGTTGTCGAGCTTCGTGCCTTTCGCATATAACGTCAGCGACACTCTGGCTCCGAACGATCGGCGTTCATGTACCAATCAGTCGACTCTGCGGTTCCGGGCGCGACGGACGGCATGGCCGAGCGTCTGCGCGCCGCGGGGTTGCGCCCGACCAGGCAGCGCGTCGCACTCGGCCGGATCCTGTTCGCCCGCGGCCATCGCCACATCTCGGCGGAAGAGCTTCACGACGAGGCCGGCGACAGGGGCGTCCGCGTCTCGCTCGCCACGATCTACAACACGCTCCACCAGTTCACCGAGGCCGGTCTCCTGCGCCAGGTGACGATCGACGCCACGCGGACCTATTTCGACACCAATGTCGGCGATCATCACCACTTCTTCGTCGAGGGCGAGAACCGCCTGATCGACTTCGAGGGCGAGGTGGATGTGGCGCGTCTGCCGGAGCCGCCGGAGGGCATGGAGATCACGGCGGTCGAGGTGGTGGTGCGGGTGCGCCACGATCGGGGCCGGCTCCGCTAGTTGCGGATCACTTCCGAGGGATAGACGCCCCAGAGGCGGTCCTGCTCGATCCAGCCGGCGTAAGTCTCGCCGCGGATCCTGCACCAGGTCCCGGTGCACGATTCCACGTCCGCCATCACCTGCGGCTCGACATAGGCGACGACCCGGGCGTCGGCGCCGGCCGATGCGCGCACCGCGAAGCGGCCTTCCTGCTCCCAGGGCGCGACCATCGCGGTGCGGCGGCCCGACAGCAGGCTGTGGAAGATCCAGCCCTCGTCGCCTTCCGAATCCCGCACCTTCCGCCAGTTGTCGAACTCCTGGACGATCTCGACCGGCAGGCCGGCGCGGACGAAGGTGAACGCCACGTCGTAGTCCTGCCCCGGCCCGCGGCGCACGTTGATGCGGCTCGACTTCAGGCTGACGAAGCGCGGCAGCGGCAGCCCGCTCGGACCCTTCGCCTGCGCGACCGCCGGGGCGGCGCTCCACGGCCCGGGTGCGGCCGGCGCCGCCGCCTGCATGCCGGCGGCCAGGAGGACGGTGAGGGCGAAGCGCCGAATCATGTCGCGACGATAGTCGGAAACCCGCGTCCTTGCCTACGGGCCGCGTGCGGTGCGGCCATGCGGGCCGCACCGTTCCTTGCCTTTGGCGCGCCGTTTGCTAGACAGGCGACAGGCAGCGGATGCGGCGGGGAGGGCTGCGCTCCAGATGACCAGGACGAAGCCGCTCGTCATCGTGACCCGGCGCCTGCCGGAGCCGGTCGAAACGCGCATGCGGGAGCTGTTCCAGACCCGCCTCAACATCGACGACCATCCGCTGAGCCAGGCCGAGCTCGTCGAGGCGATGCGGACGGCCGACGTCCTGGTGCCGACCGTGACCGACCGGATCGATGCGGCGATGATCGCCCAGGCCGGCGACAGGCTGAAGCTGATCGCCCATTTCGGCACCGGCGTCGACAACATCGACGTCGATGCCGCCGCGGCGCGCGGCATCATCGTGACCAACACGCCGCGCGTGCTCACCGAGGATACCGCCGACATGACGATGGCGCTGATCCTCGCCGTGCCGCGCCGCCTCGTCGAGGGCGCGCGCATCCTGGTCGAGGGCCAGGAGTGGCGCGGCTGGTCGCCGACCTGGATGCTGGGGCGCCGGATCTGGGGTAAGCGGCTCGGCATCGTCGGCATGGGGCGGATCGGGACGGCGGTCGCCCGCCGCGCCCGCGCCTTCGGCCTCTCCATCCACTACCACAACCGCCGCCCGGTCGACCCGGCGACGGAGGACGAGCTGGAGGCGACCTACTGGGAC
>JAEZEK010000424.1 GCA_023417735.1 Pseudomonadota bacterium
CCGGCCCGCCCGCGCGCCCAACCCGCCGCCCGCCGCGCGGATCGACATGTCCGAGACCTGCCCGATGTGCAGACCCGCGACCTTCACCGCCAGCGCTTCGGGCTTCAGCCGGTTGCCGCCGCAGGACGGGCAGGGCGCGGCCGACATGAAGCGGTCGATCTCCTCCCGCACCCAGGCCGAATCGGTCTCCTTCCAGCGCCGCTCGAGGTTCGGGATGACGCCCTCGAAGGTCTTGTGCGTCTGGTAGGAGCGCAGCCCGTCGTCATAGGTGAACGTGACCTTCTCCTTGGTGCCGTAGAGCACGGCGCGGCGGGCCGTCTCCGGCAGGTCCGACCAGCGGTCGCTCACCTTGAACCCGAAATGGCGGCCGAGCGCCTCGAGCGTCTGGAGATAGTAGGGCGAGGACGACTTCGCCCAGGGCAGGACCGCGCCGGCACGGAGCGTCATGTCCGGGTCGGGGACGACCAGGTCCGGGTCGATGCCCTGCTGCGTGCCGAGCCCGCCGCATTCCGGGCACGCGCCGAACGGGTTGTTGAACGAGAACAGCCGCGGCTCGATCTCCGCGATCGTGAAGCCGGAGACCGGACACGCGAACTTCTCGGAAAAGAGCAGCCGGCGCGGGTCGCCGCGCTCGTCGGTTTCGTCGGCGAACTCCGCGATGGCGATGCCGGCGGCGAGGCCGAGCGCCGTTTCCCGCGAATCCGCGAGCCGCGGGCCGAGGTCGGGACGCACCACGACGCGGTCCACGACGATGTCGATGTCGTGCTTCAGCTTCTTGTCGAGGGCGGGCGCGTCGGCGAGCTCATGGAACACGCCGTCGATCCGGGCGCGCTGGAACCCCTTCTTCATGAACTCGGCGAGATCCTTGCGGTACTCGCCCTTGCGGCCGCGCACGACCGGCGCGAGCAGATAGAGCCGGGTGCCCTCCGGCAGAGCCAGGACGCGGTCGACCATCTCGCTCACAGTCTGGCTCTCGATCGGCAGGCCGGTCGCCGGCGAGTGCGGCACGCCGATCCGCGCGAAGAGCAGCCGCATGTAATCGTAAATCTCGGTGACCGTGCCGACCGTGGAGCGCGGGTTCCGCGACGTGGTCTTCTGCTCGATCGAGATCGCCGGCGACAGCCCGTCGATCTGGTCGACGTCCGGCTTCTGCATCATCTCCAGAAACTGCCGGGCATAGGCGGAGAGCGATTCCACGTAGCGGCGCTGCCCCTCCGCGTAGATCGTGTCGAAGGCGAGCGACGACTTGCCCGAGCCGGACAGGCCGGTCATCACGATCAGGCTGTCGCGCGGCAGGTCGAGGTCGACGTTCTTGAGATTGTGCTCGCGCGCGCCGCGGATGGCGATCGTCTTCAGCGGATCCGTCATGACCGTTCCGGATGAGGGTTGGTGCGGCGCGGCAACTCGGCCCGCCGGCCCTATCTAGTGTACCGGCTGCCGCCGCAAAAGGCCGTCGGCAGCACGGCGCCTAGTAGGGCAGCGCGATGCTGCCGTCATCCGCGATCCTCCATTCCGGATTGTGGGCCACCTCCCAGAGATGGTCGTCGGGATCGGCGAAATAGCCCGAATATCCGCCCCACTCGGTCGCTCCGGGCGGCTTCAGGATCCGCGCGCCGGCGGCCTCGGCCTCGGCCATGACGGTGTCGACCTCGGCCCGGTCCCGGGCATTGTACGCGAGCGCGACGCCGCTGAACCCTTCGCCTGCCGGCGCGAGGCGGGCGTCTGCCGCCAGGGCCTCGCGCGACCAGAGCGCCAACACCAGCCCGTTCAGCTGGAAGAACGCCACTTCCGCATGGCTGTTCGCCCGCCGCCACCCGAGCGCCTCGTAGAAAAGAAGCGATCGCGCGAGATCGGCGACGCCGAGGGTCACCAGGCTGAGGCGCTGTTCCATGGCATCCTCCCGAGAATCGGAGCGGCTCGTCGGCCAAGCGGCGAATCCCGATTGACGAGCCGGCACCTGTGAACATACAGTGAACATATCCTCGGGCGCAAGGGCGCATTTGCAGATGCGGTCCGGTTGGAGGAAAAGCGTTGGGAGCGGGCCCGGGCCCGGAACGGGTGGAGAGGACGATGGCCGGAAGTGTGAACAAGGTGATCCTGATCGGCAATCTCGGTGCCGACCCCGAGATCCGGCGCACGCAGGACGGCCGGCCGATCGCCAATCTTCGGATCGCCACGTCGGAGAGCTGGCGCGACCGCGCGACGGGCGAGCAGCGCGAGAAGACCGAATGGCATCGCGTGGTCATCTTCAACGAGGGGCTCTGCCGGATCGCCGAGCAGTATCTGCGCAAGGGTTCGAAGGTCTACCTCGAGGGCCAGCTGCAGACCCGGAAATGGCAGGACCAGTCGGGGCAGGACCGCTACAGCACCGAAGTCGTGCTGCAGGGCTTCAACAGCCAGCTGACGATGCTGGACGGCCGCGCCGGCGGCGGCGAGGCGGACGACCGTTCGGGCCGGGGCGCCGATTTCGGCAGCTCGGCGCCGCTCGACCGGAACGCGCCCTCCGGCGGCTCGCGCAGTTCCTTCCGCGACGAGATGGACGACGAGATTCCGTTCTGATTTGGGGAGGCGGTTCGGCCGCGCTCCTGCACCGGGCGAGGAGCAGGCGTCATGAACGGATCGGCGCCGATGTTCAGGGCTGCGACGCCCGATGATGCGGCGGCACTCGCCGCTCTCGTGAATTTTGCGGGCGAGAGCCTGCCGCTCTACCTCTGGGGCCGCATGGCGGAGCCCGGCGAAGACCCCTGGGAGATCGGCCGACGCCGGGCGCTGCGGGATGCCGGCAGCTTCTCCTACCGCAATGCGACCGTTGCCGAGATCGGCGGCGCGGTCGCCGCGACCCTCATCGGCTACCGCCTGCCGGACGTGCCGGAACCGGTCGACTGGTCCGAGATGCCGGCCATGTTCGTGCCGCTCCAGCAGCTGGAGGACCTCGCGCCGGGAACCTGGTACGTGAACGTGCTCGCCACGATGCCGGAATTCCGCGGCCGTGGCCTCGGAACGCGTCTCCTGCGCCTTGCCGACGAGTTCGCCGCGGACACCGCCGCCAAGGGGCTGAGCCTCGTCGTTGCCGACGCCAATGCCGGCGCGCGCCGGTTCTACGGCCGATGCGTCTACCGCGAGGTCGCCGCGAGGCCCATGGTGAAGGACGACTGGGGCGGTTCCGGCCGCAACTGGCTGCTTCTCGTGAAGGATCTCGGCTGAAGGCGCGCTGGGGACCATGCCCGGCGGCGCCAGGGCGTCGCGCCCGCCTCAGCGCGCCGCGCGGGCGAGCGACAGCATGCCGTCGGCGACGAACTGCACCGCGAGCGCGGCGAGGATGATCCCGAGGAGCCGCGTCAGCACGATGCGGCCTGTGGCGCCGAGCACCCGGTCGATCCGCTCCGCGACCAGGAAGACGGCGTAGACCAGCGCGATGTTGACCGCGATGATCCCGATCAGGGCGCCGCGGCGCAGCGGCTCCGCGAACGTGCCGCCGAGCAGGATGGTGGCGGAGATCGCGCCGGGTCCGGCGATGAGCGGGATGGCGAGCGGGAACACCGAGAGGTTCCGCATCTCGTCGATCGTGACCGCCCGCTCGGCGCTGCGTTCGTGGCGCTCCTGCCGCTTCTCGAAGATCATCTCGAAGGCGATGTAGAACAGGAGCAGGCCGCCGGCCGTCCGGAACGCGTGGATGGTGATGCCGAACAGGCCCAGGATGGCGGTGCCGGCGAGCGCGAAGAGGACGAGGATCCCGAAGGCGATGACCGAGGCGCGCATCCCGATCTGCCGGCGCTCCTCGCGGACCATGCCGCTCGTCAGCGCGAGGAAGAGCGGCGCCAGGCCCGGCGGGTCGATGGTCACGAACAGCGTGACGAAGGCGGACAGGTACTCCTGCATCGGCGATCCCGCGGTCTGGCCTGCGGCGGAGAATGGCAGAGGGATGGCGCGCTTCACAGGGCGGTCGAGCCGGCAAAGCATCGAAAATCGGCCGCGGGAGGCCGGTGCGCTCCCAGGGCTTTGGGGTGAATCTGGAATCGTCTTTTTCCACAGGCACTTACGTACTCATATGAAATTGGCTTTGCGGGCCGGAATGGGCTAGAACGCTGGCAATTCCAAACCATCCGCGATTCAAGCCTTGGCAGACGATTCCAACACGCCTCCGACGGGCCGGGACGGCGACATCCGGCCGATCTCCATCACCGACGAGATGAGGCGCTCCTACGTCGATTACGCGATGAGCGTGATCGTGAGCCGCGCGCTGCCGGATGCGCGCGACGGCCTGAAACCCGTCCACCGCCGCATCCTCTACGCGATGCACGAGAGCGGCTACGACTGGAACAAGTCCTACAAGAAGTCCTCGCGCGTCGTCGGCGACGTGATGGGCAAGTATCACCCGCACGGCGACTCCGCGATCTACGACTCGCTCGTCCGCATGGCGCAGGAATTCTCCATGCGCCTGCCGCTCATCGACGGGCAGGGGAATTTCGGCTCCCTCGACGGGGATCCCGCCGCGGCGATGCGGTACACCGAGGTGCGGCTGGAGAAGGCCGCGCATGCGCTGCTCGACGACCTCGACAAGAACACCGTCGACTTCCGCGCGAACTACGACGATTCCATGCGGGAGCCGACGGTGCTTCCGGCACGGTTCCCGAACCTCCTCGTCAACGGCGCCGGCGGCATCGCGGTCGGAATGGCGACGAACATCCCGCCGCACAATCTCGGCGAGGTGATCGACGCGACCATCGCGCTCATCGCCGATCCGCGGATGAGCGTCGCCGACCTGCAGGCGATCATCCCCGGCCCGGACTTCCCGACCGGCGGGATCATCCTCGGGCGGAGCGGGATCAGGTCCGCCTACGAGACCGGCCGCGGCTCGATCGTGATGCGCGGGCGCGTCGCGTTCGAGACCACCCGGCGCGATCGCGAGGCGATCATCGTCACCGAGGTTCCGTACCAGGTGAACAAGGCGACGATGATCGAGAAGATCGCCGAGCTCGCCCGCGAGAAGCGCATCGAGGGCATCGCCGACATCCGCGACGAATCCGACCGCGACGGCGTCCGCGTGGTGATCGAGCTGTAGCGCGACGCGATCGCCGACGTCGTGCTGAACCAGCTCTACCGCTTCACGCCGCTGCAGACGAATTTCGGCGGCAATTTCGTCGCGCTGAACGGCAATCGCCCGGAGCAGCTCGGCCTCAAGGACATCCTGCAGATCTTCATCGCCTTCCGCGAGGAGGTGGTGAGCCGGCGGACGAAGTTCCTGCTTGCCAAGGCGCGCGACCGGGCGCACGTCCTCGTCGGCCTCGCGATCGCGGTCGCGAACATCGACGAGGTGATCCACCTGATCCGCACCTCGCCGGACCCGCAGACGGCGCGCGAGCGGCTGATGGCGCGCGACTGGCCCGCCCGGGACATCGCGCCGCTCGTCCAGCTGATCGCCGACCCGCGCCACTTCATCTCCACCGACGACACCTACCGGCTGTCGCAGGAGCAGGCGCGCGCCATCCTCGACCTGCGCCTGCAGAGGCTGACCGCGCTCGGGCGGGACGAGATCGCCGAGGAGCTGGAGAAGCTCGCGGCCGAGATCCGCGAGTACCTCGAGATCCTCGGTTCGCGGGCCCGCATCCTCCAGATCGTCACCGACGAGCTCGTCGCGATCCGCGACGAGTTCGCCACCCCGCGGCGGACGGAAATCCTGGAGGGCGGGGCGGACCTCGAGGACGAGGACCTGATCCAGCGCGAGGACATGGTCGTCACGGTCAGCCACGCCGGCTACATCAAGCGGGTGGCGCTCTCCGAGTACCGGTCGCAGCGCCGCGGCGGCAAGGGCCGCTCGGGCATGTCGACCCGCGAGGAGGACTTCGTCACGAAGCTCTTCGTGGCGAACACGCATACGCTCGTCCTGTTCTTCTCCTCGCGCGGCATGGTCTACAAGATGAAGGTCTGGCGGCTGCCGCTCGCCGCCCCGCAGGCGCGCGGGAAGGCGCTCGTCAACCTGCTGCCGCTGGAGGAGGGCGAGCGGATCACCTCGATCCTGCCGCTTCCCGACGACGAGGCGCAATGGGCGGACCAATACGTCATGTTCGCCACCTCGGTCGGCTCGATCCGCCGGAACAATCTCTCCGATTGCGTGCCGCGCACGAGCCTCGGCAAGCGCGTCATGGAGTTCGAGAGCCCTGCCCAGTCGATCATCGGCGTGGAGCTGTGTTCGGAGAGCGACGACGTCCTGCTGACGAGCGCCTTCGGCCAGTGCATCCGGTTCCGCGCCGGTGACATCAGGGTGTTCGGCGGCAATGGCAGCACCGGCACATCGCTCGGCAACCGCGGCATCGCGCTGGCGAGCGGCGACCGGGTGATCTCGCTCAGCATCCTTCACCACTTCGAGGCGACACCCGCCGAGCGCATCGCCTATCTGAAGCAGTCCTCCGCCATCCGCAGGGCCGCGACCGGAGAGGAGCCGGAGGAGCCGATCGCCGAGGCGGTGGAGGAGGCCGAGGGCGAGACCGGCGCGGCGGAAACCTATCTCGGACCCGACCGCTATGCGGAAATGGGGGCGGCCGAGCAGTTCGTGCTGACCATCAACGAGCGCGGCTTCGGCAAGCGCTCGTCCTCCTACGAGTTCCGCATTTCCGGCCGTGGCGGCAAGGGCATCCGCGCCACCGACATCTCGAAGCTCGACGAGATCGGGGCGCTCGTCGCCGCGTTCCCCGTCGAGGCGAGCGACCAGCTCATGCTCGTCTCCAACGGCGGAACGCTGATCCGGGTGCCCGTGGAGGGGATCCGGTTCGCGAGCCGCACCTCGAAGGGCGTGCGCGTGTTCAACACCGCCGCAGACGAGAAGGTCGTCTCGGTGGAGCGGATCAGCGAATCGGCCGAGTCCGAGCCGGAGACGGGCGAGGCGGAAGAGGGCGGGGCGGAAGAGGGCGGGGCACCGGAGACCGAATGATCCGCACCGCGCTCTATCCGGGGTCGTTCGACCCGATCACCAACGGCCATGTCGACATGCTGGAGGCCTCCTTCCGGCTCTGCGACCGGCTCGTTGTCGCTGTGGGCGTCCATCCGTCCAAAACGCCGCTCCTGGCGGCGCCCGAGCGGCTCCGCCT
>JAEZEK010000001.1 GCA_023417735.1 Pseudomonadota bacterium
GGCTGCGAGCGTATGCGGCAGGTCGGCGAGCGCGGCGCGCCACGCCTCCTCCGCCGGCACCAGGCGGAAGTCCGCATGGCGGTCGAGGAAGGCGGTGACGCGGGCCTCGTTCTCCTGCGGGAGCAGCGAGCAGGTCGCATAGGTCAGGTGTCCGCCCGGGCGAACGAAGGGCGCCGCGGCGTCGAGCACGCCATCCTGCTCGGCGATGCGGCGCGCGACCGCTTCCGGCGAGAGCCGCCACTTGGAATCCGGGCGCCGGCGCCAGACGCCCGAACCCGTGCAGGGCGCGTCCACCAGCACGCGGTCCATCCGCCCTTCCAGCCCGGCCAGCGCGCCGTCGCCCGGCGGGCGGACCTGCACGTTGCGGACGCCGTTCCGCTTCAGCCTTTCGTAGATCGGGGCGAGCCGCAGGCGGTCGCCGTCATAGGCGAAGATCTGGCCCCGGTTCTCCATCGCCGCGGCGATCGCGAGCGTCTTGCCCCCCGCCCCGGCGCAGAAATCGAGCACCTGTTCGCCGGGCTTCGCTCCGGAAAGCAGCGCGCAGAGCTGGCTGCCCTCCTCCTGGATCTCGTAGCGGCCGCGCTGGAAGCCTTCCTCGGCCTGGACGTTCGGATGGCGGCGCGGACCCGCGGCGGGCGGAATGCGGATGCCGAGCGGCGAGATCGCCGTCGGCGCGGCGGCGAACCGGGCGAGCTGCTTCAGTACCCGCTCGCGGTCGCTCTTCAGCGTGTTGACCCGGAGATCCAGCGGAGGCGCGGCGGCGAGCGCGGCGCCTTCCGCCTCCCAGTCGTCCTCGAACGCCTCCTCGAAGAAGGGCACGATCCATTCGGGAAGGTCGGCACGCACGTTCGGCGGCGCCTCGTCCAGGTCAGCCGTCGAAATCCGCTTCAGGCGCTCCGGGGGGATCGCGGCCGGGGCGTGGGAATCGTCCGCGAACGCGAGGTTCAGTCGCTCCGGGTCCTCGCCCCAGACGAAGATCGCGGCGCCGACCGAAAGCGCCCAGGGCGAGTCCTCGCCCATCCGCCAGCCGATGGACAGCTTGCGGCGGAGCGCGTCATGGACGAGGTTGCCGATGACGGCGCGGTCGTTCGCGCCCGCGAACCGGTGCGAGACGCCCCAGTCGCGCAGCGCCTCCGTGACGGGCCGATGCCGCGCCTCAATGTCCGTCAGCACCTCGATCGCGGCGGCGATCCTGCCGGGGAGCCGCATCCGGTCAGCTCCCGAGCAGGCGCACGGCCACGACCAGCCACATCACGATCAGCACGGCCGTGCCGAGCAGGAAGGCGAAGAAGCGGTGACGCACATCATTCGTCGTGACGTGGATCGCGGTATGGAGCACGCGGGCGGCGACGAAGGCCCAGGCGAGAAGGACGAGCGGCAGCCCCGTCGCCCCGATCTCCGTCGCCAGGATGCACAGGACATAGAAGAGAACCGGCGTCTCGAACTGGTTGCGGAAGTTGTTGGCGATCTGCCGGACGTCGTCCGGCCAGGGATCGCCGGACAGCGCGACCTCTGGAATGCTGACGCGCCCGGCGCGGAGCGCGGCGATCCGTGCTCGTCCGGTCCAGAGCAGGATGGCGATCGTCAGCGCGATCTGCGCGAGAATGGGTGGATAGAGCGAGAGCGGCCCGCTCATACGGCGCCCGGGTAGTTCGGGCTTTCGCGGGTGATCGTAACGTCGTGCGCATGGCTCTCGCGGAGGCCGGCGCCGGAGATGCGCACGAACTCGGCCCGCTCGCGGAAATCCGCCAGGCTGCACGCGCCGACATAGCCCATGGCCGCACGCAGCCCCCCGGTCAGCTGGTGCAGAACGCTTGCCACCGGGCCCTTGTAGGCGACCTGCCCCTCGACGCCCTCGGGCACGAGCTTCAGCGTGTCGCGGACCTCGGCCTGGAAGTAGCGGTCGGCGGAGCCGCGCGCCATCGCTCCGACCGAGCCCATGCCGCGATAGGCCTTATAGCTCCGCCCCTGGTAGAGGTAGACCTCCCCCGGGCTCTCCTCGGTGCCGGCCAGGAGCGACCCCACCATCGCGACCGAGGCGCCGGCGGCGAGCGCCTTGGCAAGGTCGCCGGAGAACTTGATGCCGCCGTCCGCGATGACCGGCACGTCGCCGGCGGCGGCCACGGATTCCAGGATGGCGGTGAGCTGCGGGACGCCGACGCCCGCCACGATGCGGGTGGTGCAGATCGAGCCGGGGCCGATGCCGACCTTCACGGCGTCGGCGCCGGCGTCGATCAGCGCCTTCGTGGCGTCGGCCGTGGCAACGTTCCCCGCGATCACCTGGGCGCGGTTGGAGAGGCGCTTCACGGCGGCCACGCTCTGCAGGACCAGCTCGGAATGGCCGTGCGCCGTATCGATGACGATGACGTCGCAGCCGGCGTCGAGGAGCCGCTCGGTCCGGGCGAGGCCCTTGTCGCCGACGGTGGTGGCGGCGGCCACGCGCAGCCGCCCCTGCTCGTCCTTGCAGGCGTTCGGGTTGAGCCGCGCCTTCTCGATGTCCTTGACCGTGATGAGGCCGATGCAGTTCTCGTCGCCGTCCACGACGAGGAGCTTCTCGATCCGGTGCTGGTGCAGGAGCCGCTTCGCCTCGTCCTGGCTCACCGTCTCGCGCACCGTCACCAGCCCGTCGCGCGTCATCAGCTCCGACACCTTCTGCGCCGGGTCGGAGGCGAAGCGGACGTCGCGGTTGGTGAGGATGCCGACGAGGCGGCCGGTGATCGGGCCCCCGGTCCCGCCATTGGCGACCACCGGGATGCCAGAAATGTTGTAGTCCCGCATCAGGGCCTTGGCGTCGGCCAGCGTCGCCTCCGGGCCGATCACCACCGGGTTCACGACCATGCCG
>JAEZEK010000039.1 GCA_023417735.1 Pseudomonadota bacterium
TCACCCAGTCGAGGTCGCGCGCCATGAGGGCGCGGTCGCCCGCGAGCTTGGTGCGGGAGAAATCGCTCGGCGTCTCCCGGTCCACCCCGATCGCGGAGAAATGGACGACGCGCCGGATGCCGGCCTGCTCGCACGCCTCGAACAGCGCGCCGACGCCGGTCGCGTGCACGCCGGCCGTGGAATCATGCGGGCTGTCCTGGAGGACCCCCGCAGTGTTCACGACCGCGTCGATGCCGGCGAGGTGCGGCAGCCAGTCCGCGGCGGAGCGCGCCGCGGCGATGTCGAGGAGGACATGGCCCGCCACCCCCGGCCGGCCGGCAAGCAGCGTCGGCGAGCGGGTGACGGCGACGACCTCGTGCCCGTCGCGGCAGAGCGCTGCGAGGAGCGCGGAGCCGATGAACCCGTTCGCCCCCGTCAGCAGTACCTGCACGATGCCTCCGCCCGATCAGCCGCGGTCCAGCCAGCCCGCACAGGTTGCGGAACGGCGCGGTGGCGAGGCTTGTTCCCGCAGCCCGTCCGCGTTGACGCTTCGGCGGCGGCCCACTAGGGTCCGCCCGCCTCCGCCGGCCGGGCCAAGCGCCGGCGCGACCTGCTGGATTTCCGATGATGACCGATACCGCGCCGTTCCCGCCCGAGCTCCTTGCCGCGGCGCGGGTTTCGAAAGCGTGGCCCTTCGAGGAGGCGCGCAAGCTCGCGGCGCGGCTGGAGCGGTCCGGGTTCTACGGCGAGGTCCTGTTCGAGACCGGCTACGGCCCCTCCGGCCTGCCCCATATCGGCACGTTCGGCGAGGTCGCCCGCACCACCATGGTGCGCCACGCCTTCCGCGTGCTGACCGGGGACAGCGTGCCGACGCGCCTCCTGTGCTTCTCCGACGACATGGACGGGCTGCGCAAGGTGCCGGACAACGTGCCGAACAGAGAGGCGCTCGCGGCCGACATCGGCAAGCCGCTCACCGCCGTGCGCGATCCGTTCGGCGAGTACGAGAGCTTCGGCGCCGGCAACAATCAGAGGCTGCGCATCTTCCTCGACCGCTTCGGCTTCGACTACGAATTCGCGAGCGCGACCGAGTACTATCGGTCGGGCCGCTTCGACGAGACGCTGCTGCGGATGCTCGCCGCCTATCACGAGGTGATGGGGATCATCCTGCCGACGCTCGGCCCGGAGCGGCGGGAGACCTATTCGCCCTTCCTGCCGATCTCGGAGCGCACCGGCACGGTGCTGCAGGTGCCGATGATCGCGCGCGATCCCGCCGCCGGCACCGTGACCTACCGCGATCCCGACACCGGCGATGAGGTCACGACGCCCGTCACGGGCGGGCGCGTGAAGTGCCAGTGGAAGGCGGACTGGGCGCTGCGCTGGACCGCGCTCGGCGTCGACTACGAGATGGCCGGCAAGGACCTGATCGATTCCGTGCTGCTCTCGTCGCGCATCTGCAAGGCGCTCGGCGGCATGCCGCCGGAGGGCTTCAATTACGAGCTCTTCCTGGACGAAGAGGGCCAGAAGATCTCGAAGTCGAAGGGCAACGGCCTCACCATCGAGGAATGGCTGCGCTACGCCTCGCCGGAGAGCCTGTCGCTCTTCATGTTCCAGAAGCCGAAGGCGGCGAAGCGGCTCTATTTCGACGTCATCCCGCGCGCGGCCGACGAATACTACCAGTTCCTCGACGGCTACCGCCGGCAGGACTGGGGCAACCGGCTGTCGAACCCGGTCTGGCACATCCACGCCGGCGACCCGCCGGACGAGCGCCTGCCGGTGCCGTTCTCGATGCTGCTCAACATCGCGAGCGCGGGCAACACCGAGGAGCCGGAGATGCTCTGGGGCTACGTCACGCGCCACCTGCCCGAAGTCACGAAGGCGCGCTATCCGGCGCTCGACCGGCTGATCGGCTACGCGGTCCGCTACTACCACGATTTCGTCAAGCCGAACAAACGCTTCCGGGTGCCCGACGCGGTCGAGCGCGAGGCCCTCGCCGCCCTCGACGCGGCGCTCGCGGCGCTGCCCGAGGATGCCGACGCCGAGGCGATCCAGGCGGCCGTCTACGATGTCGGGCGGAGCTTCGAGCGCTACCACAACCCGGAGAAGCCCGGGCCAGACGGGCGGCCGGGCGTGGCCCTCACCTGGTTCTCCACGCTCTACGAGATCCTGCTCGGCCAGGAGCGCGGTCCCCGCTTCGGCTCCTTCGCGGCGGTCTACGGCGTGCCCGAGACGCGGGCGCTGATCGCGCGCGCGCTCGCCGGGGAGCTTTCGCCCGCCTCGGGCTGAGGCACGCGACGGCGGGCGCGTGGGTCCCCGCCGTCGCTTGCATTCGCGCCGCGCGCGCGCGACATGTCTGCGATGCCGAAAGTCACCCCGCAGCCTCGCGCGGCCGCCCCGATGAAGGCGGGCGACCATCTCATCCTGGTCGACGGATCGGCCTTCATCTTCCGCGCCTTCCATGCGCTGCCGCCGCTCACGCGCAAGTCGGACGGGCTGCCGTCCGGCGCCGTCGCCGGCTTCTGCAACATGATCTGGAAGATGCTCCAGGAGGGGCCGACGCCGGAGAAGGGCGACGAGCCGACCCACTTCGCGGTCATCTTCGACTATTCGGCGAAGACCTTCCGCAACGAGATCTACTCCGACTACAAGGCGCACCGGCCCGAGCCGCCGTCGGACCTCATCCCGCAATTCGGGCTGATCCGGGAGGCGACGCGCGCCTTCAGCCTCGCCTGCATCGAGCAGAAGGGCTGGGAGGCCGACGACATCATCGCGACCTATGCCCGTCTCGCCTGCGAGCGCGGCGCGCGCACCACCATCGTCTCCTCCGACAAGGACCTGATGCAGCTCCTCGGGCCGAGCGTGACGATGGTCGACACGATGCGCGACCAGGTCATCGACCCGACCTTCGTGAAGGAGAAGTTCGGGGTCTTCCCGGACAAGATGATCGACCTGCAGGCGCTCTGCGGCGATTCCACCGACAACGTGCCGGGCGTCCCGGGCATCGGCGCCAAGACGGCGGCGCAGCTCCTCGACGAGTACGGCGACCTGGAGACCCTGCTCGCCCGCGCAGCCGAGATCCGGCAGCCGAAGCGGCGCGAGAACCTGATCGCCTTCGCCGAGCAGGCGCGCGTCTCGCGCAGGCTCGTCGAGCTCTGCAACGCGGTGCCGCTCGATGTGCCGATCGACGACCTCGCGGTCGAGCCGGTCGACGGGACGCGTGCCGTCGCCTTCTGCAAGGCGATGGAGTTCAACGCGCTGACGCGGCGCGTCGCCGAGAGGACCGGGACCGTGGCGGACGCGGTCGAGCCGATGGCGCTCGCCATCCAGGGCTGGCCGCCGGGCGGCGCCTCGGCCCCGGCGCACGGGCCGGACATGGCGGAAGCGGCGGCGGCGGATGGCGCGGGCG
>JAEZEK010000050.1 GCA_023417735.1 Pseudomonadota bacterium
GCCGCCGCACCTGCGGCGGCCGCCGTCGGCATCCCGTTCTGCGACTGCTCCACGCTACCTCCTACCGCACGCCCCGCCTTTGACGAGGATCAAAACCGAGACGGAGAGGAGGGCAAGCGCAAAGTGCTGCTCGTCGGCTCCGCACGGGGCACCCGGGCCGGGCGCGGGCGGTGCGACGACGAGAGGGAATGCGGCAGAGCGCGCGTGAGGGCGAGCGGGAACGGCGGACAGCGTGGCGGCGGCGGGCGTAGCAACACCGCCACGCCCGCAGCGCGATCAGGTGGCCGGCATCCACATGGCCGGCACGAGATCGTAGCCGTCGCCGGCCTTCACGATGTAGCCGTTCGCGGGGAACGGGAAGTGGTAGCCCGCGACCCGCAGCTTCTCGCTCGCCGCCATGTCGAGGATCCGGCGGCGCGTCTGGCGGGCCTGCTCGGCGTCCATGTCGAAGACCGGCGACCAGTCGGGGTTGCGCACGAAGAGCGCCGGATGGTTCGTCACGTCGACGATCATGATCATCCGGTCGTCGCCGGAGGCGATCACGAAGGCCGTGTGGCCGGGCGTGTGACCGTGCGCGTCGACTGCGGTCACGCCGGCGGCGACCTCCTGGTCCCAGCGGTACTGCGTGATGTCGGAGGCATTGTCGCCGAACACCCGGCGGACCGCCTGGAAGTTGCCCTTCAAACCCTCCGGCGCGGACTCCATCTTCGCATCGTCCATCCAGAACGCCCATTCCGGCTCGGGGACCATGATCTCGGCGTTCGGATAGACGAGGTCACCCGCCTTGCTGCGGACGCCGTTGATGTGATCGCCGTGGAAATGGCTGATCACGACCTTGGTGACGTCCTCCGGCCGGATTCCCGCCGCCTCCATGTTGGCGCGGAGCTGCCCGGTCGTCGGCGGGCCATTGTCGGCGAAGCCGGTGTCGATGAGGATCACTTCGGAGCCGGTCTGGACGACGAGCGGCGTGAAGGGGATCGGCAGCGTATCGGTCGGCATGAAGGCGGTGTCGAGCGCCTTCTGCACGTCGCCGAACTCGGCGTTCGGGATGAACGTCTCGTCGAGCGGGCGCGCGGCGAACCCGTCCGCGCATGCCGTGACCGTGATGTCGCCGATCCGGTAGCGGTAGGCGCTCGCCGGCTGGGGCTGGGGACCCCCGCCTTGCCCCGCCGCCGGCTGCTGGGCGGAGGCCGGGCGCGGCGCCGCGGGTATGGCGAGCAGGGCGGCGCCCGCAGCCGCCGTCGTCATCAATTGTCGTCTGTCGAGCTTCATCTGCTATTCCTCCCGGGAACCAGGGTTTCATCACGCCACGGCCTTGCCGGGCGGACAACCGCCCGCTGGTCACGTTGCATTGAACGCCGCGGCGATATCTGGAGCGCCGGAAGGCCTAATCCACCCGGGACAGGCGCGAGGCCCCGCCATGATCAGGATTACCGGCGCGCTCGCCATCGACGAGAGCGAGATCGCCGAGCAGTTCGTCCGTGCCTCGGGGCCGGGCGGCCAGAACGTCAACAAGGTCTCGACCGCGGTCGAGCTCCGCTTCGACGCGCGCCGGTCGCCGAACCTGCCGGAGCCGGTGCGGCTGCGGCTCGAGCGGCTGGCCGGATCGCGCCTCACCAAGGACGGGGTGATCGTGCTCTTCGCCGACCGCTTCCGCAGCCAGGAGCGGAACCGCGCCGATGCGCTGGAGCGGCTCGTCGCGCTCATCCGCAAGGCCGCCGACGAGCCGAAGAAGCGCCGGCCGACCAGGCCGACCGCCGCGGCAAGGCGCAAGCGGCTCACGGCGAAGAAGGAGCGCGGCGAGATCAAGCGGCTGCGCGGCGCGCGGCCGGTCGCCGACTGAGCGCCGCCTGCCGTCGCACGGCCGATGGCCAATCGCGCGGCCCGAGAGTAGAAGCCGCGCCATGTCGGACACGATGGCGAAGAGCATGGGCGCGCGGAGCGCGTGGGCCCGGGAGGTGCGCGCGACCCTTTCGCTCGCCTGGCCTATCATCCTCACCAACCTGGCGCAGACCGGCATGACTGCGACCGACGTCGTGCTGATGGGCTGGCTCGGGCCGCGCTACCTCGCCGCCGGCGCGCTCGCCTCGAACCTCTATTTCGCCTTCCTGATCTTCGGGATCGGGCTCCTCGGCGCCACCTCGGCGATGGTCGCGCGCGAGATCGGGCGGCGCTTCAATTCGGTCCGCGACGTGCGGCGCACGGTGCGGCAGGGGCTGTGGAGCGCGATCGCGATCACGCTGCCGGTCTGGGTCGTGCTGTGGAACGCCGAGACGATCCTCGTCGACGTGCTCGGGCAGGACCCGGCGCTCGCGCGGGAATCGGCCGCCTACATGCGCGCGCTGCAATGGTCGATGCTGCCCTTCCTCGGATACATCGTGCTGCGCAGCTTCGTGGCGGCGCTGGAGCGGCCGGTCTGGGCGCTTCTCGTCGGCGCGGTCGCGATCGTCGTCAACGCGCTCGCGGACTGGGTGCTGATGTTCGGGGCGCTCGGCTTCCCGCGGATGGAGCTGGTCGGCGCGGGCCTCGCCACGACGCTCTGCAGCACGCTGATGTTCCTCGGCCTTGCGCTCATCGTCTCGCTCGACCGCCGCTTCCGGCGCTATCGCGTCTTCGGCCGCTTCTGGCGGCCGGACTGGCCGCGCTTCATCGCCTTCTGGCGGCTCGGCCTGCCGATCGGGGCGACCATCCTGTTCGAGGTCTCGATCTTCAACGCCGCCGTCTTCCTGATGGGCCTGATCGGGCCGGCGAGCCTCGCCGCGCATTCGATCGCGATCCAGCTCGCCTCGCTCGCCTTCATGGTGCCGATGGGCTTCGGGCAGGCGGCGACGGTGCGGGTCGGCCGGGCATTCGGCGCCGGCGACCGGGAGGCGATCGCGCGCTCCGGCTGGACCGCCTACGCGCTCGGCGTCGGCTTCATGGCCATGACGGCGATCGTCATGGTCGGCGCGCCGGAGCTGCTGATCTCGGCGTTCCTCGACATTCGCGATCCGGGCAATGCGGAGGTCGTCGCGCTGGCGGCAACCTTCCTCGCCTATGCCGCGCTGTTCCAGGTCGCCGACGGGGCGCAGGCGGTCGGCTCGGGCATGCTGCGCGGCCTGCAC
>JAEZEK010000084.1 GCA_023417735.1 Pseudomonadota bacterium
GGCGTTTCGCGCGGTCCCGCACGACCTCCTTCGCGACCTGCGGCATGCGCGCGGCCGGCGTGCCCTGGCGCGGCGAGAACGGGAAGACGTGCAGGAACGTAAGGCCGCACGCATCGACCAGCGCGAGGCTTTCTCCGAACATGGCCTCCGTTTCGGTCGGGAAGCCGGCGATGATGTCGGCACCGAAGACGACGTCCGGGCGGAGCCGCCGCACCTCTTCGCAGAACCGGATCGCGTCGGCGCGCAGGTGGCGGCGCTTCATGCGCTTCAGGATCAGGTCGTCGCCGGCCTGGAGCGAAAGATGGAGATGCGGCATCAGCCGCTCCTCCTCGGCGAGCGCGCGCATCAGCGCCGGGTCCGCCTCGATCGAATCGATGGAGGAGAGCCGCAGCCGCGGCAGGTCCGGCACGTGCCGGAGGATGGCGCGCACCAGTGTGCCGAGCTGAGGGCTCCCGGGCAGGTCGGCCCCCCAGGACGTGATGTCGATGCCGGTGAGCACGATCTCGGCATAGCCGCGCTCGACGAGGCGGCGGGCCTGCTCGACCACTGCGCCAGCCGGCACCGAGCGCGAATTGCCCCGCCCGTAGGGGATGATGCAGAACGTGCAGCGGTGGTCGCAGCCGTTCTGGACCTGCACGAAGGCGCGGGCGCGGCCTTCCAGCCCATCGACGAGATGCGGCGCGGTCTCGCGCACGGCCATAATGTCGTTGACGCGGACCTTCTCCTCGGCGGCGAGCCCGAAGTCGGGCAGGGCGCGGTAGCTCTCGGCCCGCAGCTTGTCGTCATTGCCGAGCACGAGGTCGACCTCCGGCATTCCGGCGAAGGTCGCCGGCTCGGTCTGCGCCGCGCAGCCGGTCACGATGATGCGGCGATCGGGATGTTCGCGCCGCGCGCGGCGGATCGACTGGCGCGCCTGGCGCACGGCCTCGGCGGTGACCGCACAGGTGTTGACGAGCACGGCGTCGTCCACGCCGGCCTCAGCCGCGCGGCTCCGCATCACCTCGGACTCGTAGGCGTTGAGCCGGCACCCGAACGTGATGACGTCGACGCTCATCCGGCCGTCCTGACCGCCGGCGCGTCGCGCTCGAACGCCCCCGTCTCCGGATCGAAATGGCCCGCATATTCCGTCGCGACCGGGCCCGTCATCCAGACGTGATCGTCGGCGGCCCATTCGATGGCAAGGGCGCCGCCGGGCAGGGTAACCGTCGCGCTGCGTCCGGTCCGCCCGGTCCGCGCCGCCGAGACCAGCGCGGCGCAGGCGGCGGTGCCGCAGGCACGGGTGAGCCCGACACCGCGCTCCCACGTGCGCAGCGTGATCGCGTCCGGCGCCGTGACGGCGGCGAGCGAGATGTTGGCCCGCTCCGGGAACATCGGGTGGTGCTCGAGCAACGGCCCGAAGCGCTCGAGATCGAACGCGGCAACGTCCTCGACCCAGAAGATCGCGTGCGGGTTGCCCATGCTCGCCACCGAGGGGGAATGCAGGATCGGGCTGTCGATCGGTCCGACCTGGAGTTCGATCGCGCGCGTGTCGGCGAAGGGTTCCGAGAGCGGGATGTCCTGCCAGCCGAACCGCGGCTTGCCCATGTCGACGGCTATCAGCCCGCCCGCTGCACGCCGCGCGTTGAGCACGCCCGCCCGCGTCT
The DNA here is from genome assembly GCA_023417735.1 of Pseudomonadota bacterium. Taxonomy (GTDB): domain Bacteria; phylum Pseudomonadota; class Alphaproteobacteria; order Rhizobiales; family Afifellaceae; genus Propylenella. Next base: position 1,644 of record JAEZEK010000084.1, read on the forward strand.
CGATCGCTGCCGACGCCGCGCCCGTCTCGTCCATCAGCAGGCGTCCGATGCAGCGGCTCGCATTGCCGCAGGCCGCCACCTCGCCGCCGTCGGCATTGTCGATGCGCATGAAGGCGTCGGCGCCGGAGCGCGTCGCCTCCAGCGTGATGAACTGGTCGAAGCCGACGCCCGTGCGCCGGTCGGCGAGCCGGGCGATCACCTCCGGCGCCGGGCGCACGCGCCCGCCCCGCGCGTCGACGACCATGAAGTCGTTGCCGAGGCCGTTCATCTTCAGGAAGGGGATCATCGCGGGCATGGGCTCTTTCCGTGCCCCGTATATGGCCGAAACGGTCGCCGCTTTCCAGAACGGCGCGCGGCCGTGCGCAACCGGCTGGAAAGGAACGGGAACTTTCGCAGCATCCGGCCGGTTTCCGCCCTGCCGCAATGTGGCGGTCCCGAGGCAGGTCCCCATGAACCCCCGGATGGAGCATCTCGTGAGAACCGAATCCGACCGCGGGCGCGACGCCCGGCGACCCCGCGAGATACCGGCCAAGGGATGGAAGGACATCCTCTGGCGCGTTAAGGACGAGATCGTTTCCGACCGCGTCTCGATCATCGCGGCGGGGACCACGTTCTACCTGCTCCTCGCGCTCTTTCCCGCGCTTGCGGCCTTCGTCTCGATCTACGGCTTCGTCGCCGACCCGGTGACCATCGCCGACCATGTCGCCTTTCTCGGCGGCGTGCTGCCGTCCGGCGGCGTCGAGCTCATCAAGAGCCAGCTCGAGCGCCTCGCCGAGCAGGACACCTCCTCGCTCTCCTTCGGCTTCATCTTCGGCCTGCTGCTTGCGCTCTGGAGCGCCAATAACGGCATCAAGACGCTCTTCGAAGCGATGAACATCGCCTATGACGAGACCGAGAAGCGCGGCTTCATAAAGCTGAACCTCATCACGCTCGGCATCACGCTCGGCGCGATCCTGGTCGGCATCCTCTTCATCACCGCCGTCGGCATCGTGCCGGCCGCGATCGCGCTCCTCGGCCTAGGCGGCATGACCGAGATCCTCATCTCCGTGCTGCGCTGGCCGGTGCTCGTCCTCGTCGCCGCCTTCGCGATCGCCGTGCTCTACCGCTTCGGGCCGAGCCGCGAGCGCGCCGAATGGCGTTGGGTGACCTGGGGCAGCGGGCTCGCCACAATCGTCTGGATCGTCGCCTCGATCCTGTTCTCCTGGTACCTCTCGAACTTCGCCGATTACGGCGCGACCTACGGCTCGCTCGGCGCCGTCATCGGCTTCATGATGTGGACCTGGATCTCCTGCTTCATCCTGATCGCCGGCGCGGAGCTCAATTCCGAGATGGAGCACCAGACCGTCCACGACACGACGACCGGGCCGGAGCGGCCGATCGGCGCCCGCGGCGCCGTCATGGCCGACACGGTCGGCAAGACCGCAAACGATCCGGAGCCCGGCAAGGGCCATGCCTATTCGGCGCGGCCGGACCGGCCGGAGGACGGCAGCGAGGGCGAGGGCGTGGCTGCGGGGCGCCCGAACGGTGCGGACCGATCGGGCGGAGGCGACGGTCGTGGGCCGGTCGGCGGCCGCGTCCGTTCCGAGCCGGTGTCCATGAAGCGCCTCGCCATCGGCGTGCCCTTGATGGCTGCGCTCGGCTTCCTCAGCGGCCGTGCACAGCGGCGGAAGGGCGGCAACGGCGCGGGGCAGGGCGGCTGAGCCCCTTTCCTTGACGCCTGCCCCTTGTTCCGGTAAGGCCTCGACCCGAAATTCCGAAGGTCCGTGAAACGACCCGCCGACCGGCGCCGCGACGCCGGAGGTCAACACCCGCCAGCGATCTTCGCCCGCGGGTGCGTTAACGCTTTGAGGTTCGCTTGTTCGAGTCCCTGTCAGACCGCCTGAGCGGCATCTTCGACAAGATCACCGGGCGCGGCGCGCTGTCGGAGGCCGACGTCGCCGAGGCGCTGCGCGAGATCCGGCGCGCGCTGCTCGAGGCCGACGTCGCGCTCGACGTCGTGAAGTCCTTCACCGACAAGGTGCGCACGCGCGCCGTCGGCGCCGAGGTCATCCGATCTGTGAAGCCCGGCCAGATGGTCGTGAAGATCGTCCACGATCAGCTCGTGGAGATGCTGGGCGCCGAGGGCGAGGCGATCGACCTCGCCGCCGCGTCGCCGGTGCCGGTCATGATGGTTGGCCTGCAGGGCTCCGGCAAGACGACGACGACCGCGAAGATCGCCAGGCGATTGACCGAGCGCCAGCGCAAGAAGGTGCTGATGGCCTCGCTCGACACGCGCCGCCCGGCCGCGCAGGAGCAGCTCCGCGTGCTCGGCGAGCAGGTCGGGGTGGCGACGCTCCCGATCGTCGCCGGCCAGACGCCGGTCGAGATCGCGCGCCGCGCCATGAACGCCGCCCGCCTCGGCGGCTACGACGTCGTGATGCTCGACACCGCCGGCCGGACCCATGTCGACGAGCCGCTGATGATCGAGATGCAGGAGATCAAGGCGGCGACCGGGCCGCACGAGATCCTGCTCGTCGCCGACGCGCTGACCGGCCAGGACGCCGTCAACGTCGCGCGCTCCTTCGATGCCCGCGTCGGCGTCACCGGCATCGTGCTCACCCGCGTCGACGGCGACGGCCGCGGCGGCGCGGCGCTCTCCATGCGCGCCGTCACCGGCAAGCCGATCAAGCTCATCGGCGTCGGCGAGCGCATGGACGCGCTCGAGGACTTCCACCCGGCCCGGATCGCCGACCGCATCCTCGGCATGGGCGACATCGTCTCCCTCGTCGAGAAGGCGGCGGAGAACATCGACGCGGAGAAGGCGAAGCAGCAGGCGGCGAAGCTCAAGAAGGGCGAGTTCGACCTCGACGACCTCGCCGAGCAGTTCCGCCAGATGCAGAAGATCGGCGGGATGTCGGGCATCCTCGGCATGATGCCGGGCATCGGCAAGATGAAGAAGCAGCTCGAGGGCGCCGGCCTCGACGACCGGCTCATCAAGCGCCAGATCGCCATCATCTCCTCCATGACGCGGAGCGAGCGGCGGAAGCCGGCGCTGATGAACGCGAGCCGCAAGAAGCGCGTGGCGACCGGCTCCGGCACCGACGTCCAGGACGTCAACAAGCTCCTGAAGATGCATCGCCAGATGGCCGACCTCATGAAGAAGTTCGGCAAGCAGAAGGGCGGCCTCGGCGCACTCTTCGGCGGCGGGCAGCCGCAGCTCGATCCCGCCATGCTGGAGCAGGTCCAGAAGGGCGGGCTCGGAAGCCTCGGCGGCGGGGGGCTTCCCGGCGGGCTCGGCAACCTCAATTCCATCGCCGGCGGGCTCGGCGGGCTGCCCGGCCTCGGCGGCGGCGGCCTGCCCGGCCTCGGCAAGGGCAAGAAGAAGTAGGGCAGGGGACGGCGACCTGTCTGCGCCCGTGCCGGCGGCCTCGGCCGCGTGGCGGACGGGCCGCGAATTCCTGGACACGTACACAGACGAACTGGAAGGACTGAACGATGGCAGTGAAGATCAGACTGGCGCGCGGCGGCTCGAAGAAGCGGCCGTTCTACCGCATCGTGGCGGCGGACGAGCGCGCCCCGCGCGACGGCCGCTTCATCGAGAAGCTCGGCACCTACAACCCGCTCCTGCCGAAGGACCATGCCGAGCGCGTGGTGATGGATCTGGAGCGCATCCAGGAATGGCTCGGCAAGGGCGCGCAGCCGACCGACCGCGTGCTCCGCTTCCTCGACGCCGCCGGCCTGGCCAAGCGCCCGGCGCGCAGCAACCCGCAGAAGGCAGAGACCGGCGCCAAGGCCAAGGAGCGCGCCGAGGCTCGCCTCCAGAAGGCCGAAGAGGCGGCGGCGAGCGTCGACGGCGAAGGCGGCATCACCGAGTAGCCCGGGCCTTCGGTGGCTCCGGTGTCCGACAAGGTGCTCCTGGCCCGCATCGGCGGGCCGCACGGCGTGCGCGGCGAGGTGCGGGTGAAGAGCTTCACCGGCGACCCGGCCGCGCTCGGCGATTACGGCCCGCTCTGGAGCGGGGACGGCCGCCGCTTCGTCGTGGAGCGGCTCAGGCCGGCCAAGGACATGCTGGTCGTGAAGTTCGCCGGTATCGAGCTCCGCGACGATGCGGAAGCCTTGAACGGCATCGACCTCTATGTCGGCCGGGAGCGTGTTCGGTCGAAGACATGAAGTTCAGGCGGGTTGGGTGGAAGTCGTGGTGGGCGTGCCCAGCGAGCGCAGCACGTCGCGGATGAGCTGTGCGCGGTCCTTCGGGTCTTTCGTCTCGCGCTCGATGCGCAGCTTCTCGTTGCCGGCGAGCTTGATGTGGCGGTTCTTCTGCACGAGCTCGATGATGCGCATCGCATCGATGGGCGGGTTGGGGCGGAAGCTGATCACCATGAGCGCCGGCCCGGCGTCGATCTTGACGACGCCATACGGCTTGGCCAGCACGCGCAGGCGGTGCACGTCGAAGAGCGTCTGCCCTTGGGGCGGCAGCTTGCCGAAGCGGTCGGTGATCTCCTCCAGCATGGCGTCGATCTGCTCAGGCTTCTCGGCCGTGGCCAGGCGCTTGTAGAGCGACAGGCGCGTGTGCACGTCGCCGCAGTAGTCGTCGGGCAGCAGGGCGGGGGCGTGCAGGTTGATCTCGGTCGTCGCCGAGAGCGGCGACAGGAGGTCGGGCTCCTTGCCGGCCTTCAGCGAGCGCACGGCCTCCGACAGCATGTCGTTGTAGAGCTGGAAGCCCACCTCCATCATGTTGCCGCTCTGGTTCTCGCCCAGCACCTCGCCGGCACCGCGGATCTCCAGGTC
>JAEZEK010000138.1 GCA_023417735.1 Pseudomonadota bacterium
TCCCCGCGCAGCCGGTGGCGGATCGCGAGCCCCAGCTCGAAGCCCGCCGCGCCGCCCCCGACGACCGCGATCCGGCGCGGCCCGCCGGGCTCGAGCGCGCTCGCTCTAAGTGCTTCCCATTTCTGCAGGAATTGCCCGATCGGCTTGACCGCGACGGCGTGCGCCTCCGCCCCTTCGATGCCGTCGAGCCTGGGCGTGATGCCGACGTCGAGTGACAGGAGGTCGTAGCCGAGCGTGCGCCCGTCCTTGAGCCGCACCGCCTTGCCGGCGCGGTCGAGCCCGACCGCCTCGCCCGCCACGAAGGCCGCGCCGGCGGCCGCGCAGAGCGGGCGGAGAGGGACGTGGATGTCCCCGTGCCGGTAATGGCCGGCGACGAGCCCGGGCACCATCCCGGAATAAGGCGTCTCCCCCTCCCGCGACACCAGCGTCATCAGAACGCCCGGAAAGCACCGGTTTCCGAAGCGCCGCACCACCTCGACATGGGCGTGGCCGCCGCCGACCAGCACGATATGGCAAAGGGCGGCGGCGCGCATGAGGGCCTACATTTCCCCGGTCGGCACCGGCCCGGCGGCGAGCCCGCGCTTCCGAAGGAGCGCGTCCGGATCCGGCTCGCGCCCCCGGAAGAGCCGGTACGCCTCCTTCGGGTCGCGCCGGTAGCCCGCCGAATAGACGAATTCCTTCAGCCGCGCTGCCGTCTTAGGGTCGAACGGGTCGCCCGCCTCCTCGAACGCCCCGAACCCGTCCGCGTCCAGCACCTCCGACCAGAGATACGAGTAATACGCGGCCGAATAGCCGTCGCCGGCGAAGATGTGGGCGAAGTGCGGCGGCCGGTGCCGCATCGTGAGGCCGGCCGGCATGCCGAGGCGATCGAGGGCAGAGCGCTCGAATTCCCCGAGGTCGATCGCCTCGACGTCTTCGCTCGTATGGATGTCGAGGTCGACCAGCGCCGACGCCACGTACTCCACCGTCGCGAATCCCTGGTCGAAGTTCCGCGCCGCCATGAGCTTTCCGAGAAGGGCCTCCGGCATCGCCTCGCCCGTCTCCGCGTGGACCGCGAATTCCCGAAGGATTTCAGGGCGTTCCAGCCAGTGCTCGAAGAGCTGAGAGGGGAATTCCACGAAGTCGCGGGAGACGCTCGTGCCGGCGATCGCGGGGTAGGTGACGTCCGACAGGAGCCCGTGCAGGCCGTGGCCGAACTCGTGGAAGAGGGTGCGCGCGTCGTCGAAGGAGAGGAGCGACGGCTCGCCCTCGGCCGCCCTGGAGAAGTTCATCACGTTGACGACGATCGGCCGGATGTCCCCGGCGAGCTTCTCCTGCGTCCGGAACGAGCTCATCCAGGCCCCGCTCCGCTTCGACGGCCGCGCGAAATAGTCGCCGAGGAAAAGCCCGACATGGTTCCCCGCCGCGTCGCTGACCTCCCAGGCGCGCACGTCGCCGTGGTAGAGCGCGAGATCGTGCCGCTCCCGAAAGCTCAATCCGAACAAGCGCTTGGCGGTCTCGAAGGCGGCCTCGACGAGGCGGTCGAGCTGGAAGTACGGCTTCACCTCGTTCTCCTCGAGGTCGAATTCCGCCTTGCGCCGCCGCTCGGCATAGTACCGCCAGTCCCACGGCGCGATCGCGAAGTTGCCCCCCTCCGCCTGCACCATGGCCTGCAGCGCGGCTTCCTCGCGCAGCGCCTGCGCGCGCGCCGGCGCCCACACCGACCGCAGCAGGCCGTAGGCCGCCTCGGGGCTTCCCGCCATTGTGTCGTCGAGGCGGAAATGGGCGAAGCTCGGATAGCCGAGGATCTTCGCGCGCTCTGCCCGCAGGCGCACCATCTCGGCGGCGATCGCGCGATTGTCCGTCGCGCCGCCGCCCTCGCCGCGCGCGGACCAGGCCTGGAAGGCCGCCTCGCGCAGATCGCGGCGGCTCGAGAACTGCAGGAAGGGCTCGATCGAGGAGCGCGACAGCGTGATGACGTGCTTGCCGGGATGGCCGCGGGCCGCCGCCGCGCGCGCCGCCGCCGCGCGCAGGAAGCCGGGGAGACCGGCGAGGTCCTCCTCCCCCTCCAGCACGAGCGCGTACGCCTTCTCGTCGGCCAGCAAATTCTGCGCAAACCGCGTCCCCAGCACCGATAGCCGCTCGGCGATCTCCGCAAGCCGCTTCTTGGCGGGTTCTCCGAGGCCTGCGCCGCTCCGCGAGAACATGGTGTGGTAGCGGTCGAGCACGCGCGCCTCTTCCTCGCCGAGGCCGAGGGCGTCCTTGTGGGCGAACAGGCCGGCGATGCGGGCATGCAGCGCGGAATCGAGGAGAATTCTCGTGCGGTGCCGCGCGAGCGCCGGCGCCATCTCGCGTTCGATCGCCTGCAGCGCGTCGTTGCTGTCCGCGCCGGCAAGATTGAAGAAAGCCCCGGAGACGCGGCGAAGCGTCTGGCCGCTCCTCTCGAGCGCGGCGACGGTGTTGTCGAAGCTGGGCGCAGCCGGATCGCCGGCGATCGCGGCGATCTCGGCCTCCTGCTCGGCGATGCCGGCCTCGAAGGCGGGGCGGAAGTGCTCCGGGCGGATCTCGTGGAAGGGCGGCAGCCCGAACGGCGTCAGCCAGTCGAGGAGGAGCGGGTTGCCCGGGGGGGTCGCCTCGGCCCCCGCCACGATCGTTTCGTCCGTCGTCGTATCGGTGCCGCGCTCCACGCCTTCTCTCCCCATGCCGATGTGCCTGCGATCCGGCACGCGGCCGGCGACGGCCGGGGCGGATCGCGCTCGTCCCTATGTGAGCGCCTTGCCTCGCTTTCGCCACCCCGCTAGGGAACGGCGCGACTCCGCCACGCCGACCCCCACGGTGCCATGAAGTTCACGCTGTCCTGGCTGAAGGACCATCTCGAGACCGAGGCCTCCGCCGAGGAGATCGCCGAGGCTCTCACGCATATCGGTCTGGAGCTCGAAAGCCTCACGAATCCGGCCGAGGCGCTCCGGCCCTTCGTCATCGCCCGCGTGCTCGAGGCGCGGCAGCATCCGAACGCGGACCGCCTCCGCGTCTGCATAGTGGAGACGGGCGCGGGTATCCCCGTCCAGGTGGTCTGCGGCGCCCCGAACGCGCGCACCGGAATGGTCGGCGTGTTCGCCCCGCCCGGGACTTACGTTCCGGGGACGGGCATCGACCTGAAGGTCGGCACCATCCGCGGCGTGGAGTCGAACGGCATGCTCGTCTCCGAGCGCGAGCTGCAGCTTTCCGACGCGCACGAGGGCATCATCGAGCTTGCCGCGGACGCGCCCGTCGGCCGCTCCTATGCGAGCTGGATGGGATTGGACGACCCGGTCATCGACGTCGGCGTGACGCCGAACCGGCCGGACGCGCTCGGCGTCCGCGGCATCGCCCGCGACCTCGCCGCGAAGGGCATCGGCCGGCTCAAGCCGCTCAACCGGGATCCCGTCGAAGGGTCCTTCGAGAGCCCGATCGGCGTGGACCTCCGCTTCGAGGATCCGACCAACACGCCGTGCCCGCTCTTTGTCGGCCGCTATTTCCGGGGCGTCACGAACGGCCCGTCGCCGGCCTGGATGCAGAAGCGGCTCCGCGCTATCGGGCTGCGGCCGATCTCGGCGCTCGTCGACATCACCAACTACGTTACGCACGGCTACGGTCGGCCGCTCCACGTCTTCGACGCCGACAAGGTGGCGGGCACCGTCCATGCCCGCCTTGCCCAGGACGGCGAGACGATCGAGGCGCTTGACGGCCGCACATATGCGCTCGACGGGACGATGACGGTGATCGCCGACGACAACGGTCCCGAAGGCATAGCCGGCATCATGGGCGGCGAACGGACCGGCTGCACCGAAACGACCCGGAACGTCTTTCTCGAGGCGGCCTATTTCGATCCGATCCGGACGGCCACGACAGGCCGCAAGCTCGGCATCCATTCCGATGCGCGCTACCGCTTCGAGCGCGGGGTCGATCCCGCCTTCGTGGAAACCGGCGCGGAGATCGCCACCAGGCTGATCCTCGAGATCTGCGGCGGCGAGGCGTCGGACCTCGTCGTCGCCGGCGAAGCGCCGATCCGCAGCCGGTCCTACCGGCTCCGCATGGACCGCGTGCGGACGCTCGCCGGCGTCGACATCCCGGCCGGGGAGCAGCTCGACATTCTCCGCGCCCTCGGCTTCACCATCGCCGGCACCGATGCGGAGATCGTCGCGGAGGTACCGTCCTGGCGGCCGGACATCGACGGCGAGGCGGATCTCGTGGAAGAGATCGTCCGCATCTATGGGCTCGACCGGATCGAGAGCGTGCCGCTGCCGCGGCTCGCTTCAGTTACCGGCCGCAGCATTACGCCGGCACAGCGCCGCCGCTTCATGGCCGCCCGCGCGCTCGCGGCCCGCGGCTTCAACGAGGCGGTCACCTGGTCCTTCCTGCCCAAGGCGCAGGCGGAGCTCTTCGGCGGAGGGCAGCATGCGCTCGAACTCGCCAATCCGATCTCGACCGAGCTCTCCGACATGCGGCCTTCGCTGCTGCCGAACCTGGTTGCCGCCGCGGCCCGGAACATCGCGCGCGGCTTCGGCGACCTCATGCTCTTCGAGGCCGGCCAGGCCTATGGCGGTGACCGGCCCGAGGACGAGCGCGTGAACGTCTCCGGCATCCGCCGCGGTGCCACCGGGCCGCGGCACTGGTCTGCCGAGCCCCGCCCGGTCGACGTCTACGATGCGAAGGCTGACGCGCTCGCGGTCGTTGCCGCCGCCGGCGCGCCCCTCGACAAGCTGCAGGTCACCGCTGAAGGGCCATCCTGGTACCATCCGGGACGGGTCGGCTCGTTCATGCTCGGGCCGAAGAACCGGCTCGCGAGCTTCGGCGAACTCCACCCCCGCGTGCTCGACGCCATGGACGTGGCCGGGCCGCTCGTCGCCTTCGAGGTCGATCTCGACGCCATCCCGCTGCCGAAAGCGACGAGGACGGCGCGGCCAGCCCTTGCCGCCTCCGACCTGCAGGCGGTCCGGCGCGACTTCGCCTTTGTCGTCGACGAGAGCGTCGCAGCGGACCGGCTGCTGCGCGCCGCCCGGAGCGCCGACAGGACGCTCGTCCAGGACGCAGCCGTCTTCGACGTCTTCGCCGGGCCAGCACTCGGCGAAGGGCGCAAGTCGATCGCCATCGAGGTGACGCTCCAGCCGCGCGAGCGGACGCTCACCGACGAGGAGATCGAGAAGGTCTCCGCCGCCATCGTCGCAGCCGTCGAAAAGGCGACAGGCGGCAAGCTCCGCGGCTGAGTTCTTTCCCCGGCCGCGTGGAACGCCGCGCGGCGTTCCACATTCTTTGCAGCGGGGGCAGAGTTCGGTTATCCATCCGGCAATGGCCAAGGACAGTTCCGTGCGGGGCACCGGCGCGCGCGACCAGCGCAGGGACCGGCTCGCGCAGGCTCTCCGAGACAATCTAAAGCGCCGCAAGGCGCAGGAGCGGGACCGGAAGGAGCCCGCCGGGCCGGGGGATGGCGCGCCGAGCGATGAAGACACGAGCGCGGACCTCGTCCGCGGACCGGAGACCTAGATGGACAGCATCCGCATCGTCGGCGGGCATCGCCTGAACGGCACGATCCCGATCTCGGGCGCGAAGAACGCCGCGCTCCCGCTGATGATCGCGAGCCTCCTGACGAACGAGACGCTCACGCTGGAGAACGTTCCGGATCTCGCCGATGTCGGGCTCCTGAAGCGCATCCTCGCCAATCACGGCGTCGATTACATGGTTTCCGGCAAGCGCCCGGGCGATCTTCCCAATTCGGGGCAGACCCTCGGCCTCACCGCCGCCGAGATCGTCGATACCACTGCACCCTACGACCTGGTCAGCCGCATGCGCGCGAGCTTCTGGGTCATCGGGCCGCTGCTCGCCAGGATGGGCGAGGCGCGGGTATCGCTGCCGGGCGGCTGCGCGATCGGGACGCGCCCCGTCGATTTCTTCCTGATGGGATTGCGCGACCTGGGGGCCGACATCGAGCTCGACCGCGGCTATGTCGTGGCGCGCGCGCCGGGCGGCCTCAAGGGCGGGCGCGTCCGGTTCCCGAACGTCTCCGTCGGCGCCACCCACACGGTGATGATGGCGGCGACGCTCGCCTCCGGCGAGACCGTGATCGAGAACGCCGCCCGCGAACCGGAGGTCGCCGACCTCGCCGCCTGCCTCGGCAAGATGGGCGCGAAGATCGAGGGCGCCGGAACGAGCACGATCCGGATCCAGGGCGTGCCGCGCCTGCACGGGGCCGTCCATCCGGTGCTGCCGGACCGCATCGAGACCGGGACCTATGCGATGGCGGTGGCGGCCACCGGCGGCGACGTCATCCTCCAGGGTGCCCATCCCGAACTGCTGCAGTCGGCCCTCGACGTGCTCGCCACCGCCGGCGCGTCGGTCGCCGATGTCGAGGGCGGCATCCGCG
>JAEZEK010000026.1 GCA_023417735.1 Pseudomonadota bacterium
CGACCAGGTCGCCGACCCGTCGGCCGCGACGCCGACCGCGAGGTCGACGTAGAGGCCGATCCGCATGCCCGCGGCGCGCGCGCGGCGCTGCGCGTCGGCGAGCTGCCGGTCGGCGACGAACTGCAGCCAGGCATGGAAGGTCACCCGGTCGGCGTTCTCCTCCGCGAAGGCACGGACGGTTTCGCCGGCATGGTCGCGATAGGGCTCCGGCCAGGTGTGCCATCCGCTCCAGTGGCCCTCCGCCACCATCCGCTCCGAGATCGCCTCGAACAGGGCGTGGAGATAGAGGGACTGCCCGTGGTGCGCGAGGAAGGCCTGGAATGCCTCCTCGGCCGTGACGTCCGCCTGCGACCGCTCGAAGAGCGTCTGGAGCGCCCGCAGCTTGGCTCTCGCGACGAGCGGGTAGAGGACGTGGTCGGCGCCGCGGAGCTCGTCGAGCTCGGCATCGTCCACCTCCAGCCCTTCTGCGCCCGGAAGTCTGTCGACGGCGATGTAGAGCGGGTTCAGGAACTGGCGGTTGGACGGCGAGAACGGGCTACAGCGGCGCGCCTCCGACAGGAACAGCGCGTGGAGCGGATTGACGCCGAGCAGGTCGGCGCCTTGGGCCGCCGCGGTCTCGGCGAGGCGGGCGAGATCCTCGAAGTCGCCGATCCCCCAGTTGCGGCCCGAGCGCAGCGCGTAGAGCTGGCAGGTCATGCCCCAGGTGCGGCCGTCCTTCAGCCAGTCCGGCACGAAGCAGCGCGGCCCTTCCGGCGCTGCCATGCTGCCGACATGGACCGGCGTGGCCTCGTCGATCCCCCGCCGCAGCTCGGCTTCGGTGGCGGCGGGAACGCCCATCGCCGCGAGCGTCGCCCGCCTGGCGTCGTCGCTCACCTCGTGCCGGCTTCCGTCGATGCCGAGATAGGTCCTCTCGATGCCGTAGAGCTCGGCGAGCCGGTCGAGCAGCGCAGTCATGTTCCGGGCAGCGCCTTCACGCCCTGTTCGAGGTAGAATGCGGCGGACACGGGCGGAAGCGATCGCGCCCGCAGCGCTTCGTCGATGTCGGGGCGCGACTGGTGGAGCAGGCGCCCGCCGGGCGGGTCGGCGACCGCGCAGGGCTCCTGCTCGAAATTCGCGTAGAGCGAAAGGACGGCGCCGTCGCCCATGCGCCAGCGCACCGTGAAGGCGTCGCCCCCCAGCATGGTCGCCGTGCCGGCTTCCCCGGCGATCCCTGCGAGCCGGGGCGCGATCTCCTCGCGCCGCAGCTTCAGAAGGCGCTTGAAGAGGGCGAGCCGCCGCCCGTGCGCCGGGTCGAAGCGGAGATCCCAGTCGATCTTCGATGCCAGGAACGTGCTCTCCGCGTTCGGGTCCGGGATGTGGGCGCGGTTCTCCTCGCTGGCGAATTCCGGCCATTGCCTGAACTCGTTGCGGCGGCCCTCGCGGACCGCGTCGCCGAGTTCGCCGTGGAAGTCCGTGAAGAAGGCGAAGGAGCGCGTCTCGCCCCATTCCTCGCCCATGTAGACGAGCGGGATCGCGGGGCTGAGGAGCAGGATCGCGGTGAGCACCTCCAGCACCCGCGCCGGCGCGAGCATGGTGAGCCGCTCGGCGAAGGCGCGGTTGCCGATCTGGTCGTGGTTCTGGAGGAAGTTCACGAAGGCGGTCGGCGGCAGGAAGCCGCTCGGCTCGCCGCGCGGCTCGCCCTTGTAGGCCGACGACTCGCCCTGGTAGACGAAGCCGCTCGAAAGCGCCCTGGCGAGCTTGGCGGCGTGGTCGCGCGTGTAGTCGGCGTAATAGCCCTCGCCCTCTCCGGTCGCGATGACGTGCGCGACGTGGTGGAAGTCGTCGTTCCATTCCGCGCTGTAGAGCCGCGGCCGGCCGTCCTCGTCGCGCAGATGGAGGCGCGTGACGTTGCGCTCGTCCTCCGTCGTGAGATGGACCTCGCGATCGGTGATACGGGCCCGGATCGCGGCGCCGAGCTCGTCGAGGATCGGCTCCTCGCTGTGCACGTCGATCTGGTCGATGGCGTCGAGGCGGAGGCCGTCGAAACGGTATTCCTCGAGCCAGTAGAGCGCGTTCTCGATGAAGAAGCTGCGCACCGCCGGCTTCTCGTAGGCGATCGCGCCGCCCCAGGGGGTCTGCCGCTCGGGGTGGAAGAACTCCGGCGCGAAGAGGTGCAGGTAGCTGCCGTCCGGCCCGAAATGGTTGTAGACGACGTCGAGGAACATCATCAGGCCGCGCTCGTGTGCGGCGTCGACGAGCGCCTTCAGCCCCTCCGGCCCGCCATAGGCGACGTGCGGCGCGTAGAGCAGGACGCCGTCATAGCCCCAGCCCCGGTTGCCGCCGAACTGGGCGACCGGCATGACCTCCAGCGCGGTCACGCCTAGCTCGGCGAGATGATCGAGCCGGTCCGCAATGCCGGCGAACGTGCCCTTCTCGGTGAAGGTGCCCGTGTGGAGCTCGTAGAACACGGTTTCCCCCCACGGCCGCCCCTTCCAGTTGGCGCTTCGCCAGGCATGGGCGGCCGGATCGACGAGACGGCTCGGGCCATGGACGTCGCCGATCTGGGCGCGCGCGGCCGGGTCGGGAATGGCGAAGCCGTCGGGCAGCACGAACCGGTAGCCGCCGCCGACGGGCACGGCGTCGGTCTCCAGCTCGAACCAGCCGTCCTCCCCGCGGCGCATCGGCAGGTCCGTGCCGCGCTCCTCCGCGCGCAGCGCCATCGTCGCCTGCGACGGCGCCCAGATGCGGAAGCGGGCGCCGCCGCCCTCGAGCGGAAGCGCCCCCCAGCTGGTCTCGAAGCGGAATCCGGTCATTGGAGGGATGATCCCCTGCTGCGGGGCGGCGCGGAGGCGCCGAAGAGGAGGACGGAGCGGCCCTCGAGCGTGATCTGACTGTCCGCCGGGCGGGCATCCTCCTCCGGCGCGATCAGGCCGCGGGCGGTGTCGACGAGGAGGGTCCAGCCCTCGGCGGTCGCGGGGCCGGGCAGGCGGAACGGGATCGCGCCCTGGTAGCTGTTCGTCAGGAGGAGCAGGCGGTCCGTCTCCCCGCAGAGCAGCATGCCGATCACTCGCGCGTGCGGGTTCGACCAGGACGGCACGTCCATCTCCTTGCCGTCGGGCCGCAGCCAGACCACGTTGCGCGTGCCGTTCGCGTCGATCGGCTGCCCGTGGAGATACGTGTTCTGGCGCAGGAGCGGCTGAGCGCGCCTGATCGCGATGAGGCCGCGCACGAACAGGCAGAACGCCTCGTCGCGCGGGTCGATGTCGTCCCATTTCAGCCAGGCGATCTCGTTGTCCTGGCAATAGGCGTTGTTGTTGCCGGACTGGGTGCGGCCGAACTCGTCGCCGGCGAGCAGCATCGGCGT
>JAEZEK010000212.1 GCA_023417735.1 Pseudomonadota bacterium
TGCGCGCGCCGCAGCTGCTCGCGATGCGCTGGAACGGCAAGGGCGGGGGCGATGTCGAGCTCGCGCTGGTGGGCATGGGCGTGACCTTCGACACCGGCGGCATTTCGATCAAGCCGGCCGCCGGCATGGAGGACATGAAGGGCGACATGGCGGGCGCCGCCGCCGTGGCCGGCGTGATGCGCGCGGCGGCGGGCCGCAAGGCGAAGGCGAACGTGGTCGGCATCGTCGGGCTGGTGGAGAACATGCCGGACGGCAACGCGCAGCGGCCGGGCGACATCGTCACCTCGATGTCGGGGCAGACGATCGAGGTCATCAACACGGATGCGGAAGGCCGGCTCGTGCTGGCCGACGTCCTGACCTATCTCCAGCGCGAGGCGCAGCCGCAGGCGATCGTCGACCTCGCGACGCTCACCGGCGCGATCATCGTGGCGCTCGGGCATCACTATGCGGGGATGTTCGCCAACGACGACGAGCTCGCGGCCGCGCTGGACAAGGCCGGGCGCGACACCGGCGAGGGGGTCTGGCGCATGCCGCTCGGACCCGACTACGACAAGCTGATCGATTCCAAGGTCGCCGACATGAAGAACACTGGCGGGCGCTGGGCGAGCTCGATCACGGCCGCTCAGTTCATCGCACGCTTCATCGAGAACGACACGGCCTGGGCGCATCTCGACATCGCCGGCACGGGCATGGGCTCGCCCGCCAACGACATCAACCAGTCCTGGGGCTCGGGCTACGGCGTCCGGCTGCTCGACGAGCTGGTCCGGTCGACCTACGAGCGCCGGAAGGACTGACCCGGGGAGCCTCGTGGCGGAGGTGCTGTTCTACCATCTCGAGCGGCATCCGCTCGAGCGGGTGCTGCCGGAGCTCCTGGCGCGGAGCCTCGCGCGGGGCTGGCGCGCCGTCGTGCAGGCGGGCAGCGAGGAGCGGCTCCAGGCGCTCGACGCCCATCTCTGGAGCTACGACGATTCGTCGTTCCTGCCGCACGGGACGAGCGCCGACGGCCGTCCCGAGGATCAGCCGATCTGGCTGACGACGGGCGCGGAGAACCCGAACGGGGCCGCAGTCCGGTTCCTGGTCGACGGCGCTGTCGCGGAGGCCGCGGGCTACGCGCGCATCGTCTTCCTGTTCGACGGGCTCGACCCGGAGGCCCTCGCCGCCACAAGGGAGCGCTGGAAGGCGGCGAAGGCCGCGGGCCACGAGGTCACGTACTGGCGGCAGGACGAGACGGGGCGCTGGGCGAAGGCGGGCTAGCCGGCCTGCAGGGCCGCTTCCTCCTCGGACAAGGCGAGCCAGCTTTCCTCGGCGCGCGCGAGCGCCTTCAGCTTCTGCGCGCGCTCCTGGGCGAGCGCGGCGGCGCGATCGGGCTGGCCGTAAAGGGCGGGATCCGCGAGGCGGCCGTCCAGGGCTTTCACCTCTTCCTGAAGCTTCTCCATCAAGCGCTCGGAATCCTTGATCTTCCTGCGGAGCGGGGCGAGTGCCTCACGGCGTTCGGCAGCTTGCCGCCGCAGCGCCTTCTGCGACGGGCCCTTGTCCTCGGCGGGCGCGGTGGCGGCCTCGCCGTCGGCCCAGGAGAGGACCAGCCGCCGGTAATCGTCGAGGTCGCCGTCGAACGGCTTCACGGTGCCGCGGTCGACCAGCCAGAGCCGGTCCGCGCATGCCTCGAGCAGGTGCCGGTCGTGGCTGATGAGGATGACTGCGCCCTCGTAATCGTTGAGCGCGTGCACCAGGGCCTCCCGACTGTCGATGTCGAGATGGTTGGTCGGCTCGTCGAGGATCAGGAGGTTCGGCGCCCCGAAGGCGGCGATCCCCATCATCAGCCGCGCCTTCTCGCCGCCGGAGAGGTCGCCGGCGGCGGTCGCCATCTTCTCCGTCGAGAGCCCCATGCGGGCGACCCGGGAGCGGATCTGCGCCTCGCCTGCGCCCGGCATCAGCGCGCGCACGTGGTCGTAGGCCGAGCGCGCCGGGTCGAGCGCCTCGAGCTGGTGCTGCGCGAACAGGCCGACCTCCAGCTTCGGCGCGCGCACGACCTCGCCGCTCTCGGCCTCGAGCCGGCCGGCCACGAGCTTCGCGAAGGTCGACTTGCCGTTGCCGTTCGCGCCGAGGAGAGCGATCCTGTCGTCGTCGTCGATCCGGAGGTCGAGGCCGGTGAGCACCGGCCGGCCGGGCTCGTAGCCGACGGAGACGTCCGACAGCCGGAGGATCGGCGGCGAGAGCCGCCGTGCCGGCTCGGGGAAGCGGAACGGGACGACGTTCTCCTCGGTGATCTCCGCGATCGGCTTCAGCCTGGCGAGCGCCTTGAGGCGGGATTGCGCCTGGCGCGCCTTGGTCGCCTTGGCGCGGAACCGCTCGACGAAGGCTTCCATGTGCTTGCGCTCGGCTTCCTGCTTCGCCCGCTGCTTGCTCTGCAGCGCGCGCGCCTCCGTCAGCTGCCGCTCGAAGGAATCGTAGTTGCCGCGGAAGAAGGAGAGCTTGCGGTCGAACAGGTGGACGATCCCGTCGACGGCATTGTTGAGGAGGTCGCGGTCGTGGCTGATGATGATCGCCGTGCGCGGATAGCGCGCGAGATAGCGCTCCAGCCAGAGGGTCCCCTCGAGGTCGAGATCTGTCACTTATACACATATCCGAG
>JAEZEK010000305.1 GCA_023417735.1 Pseudomonadota bacterium
GTCTTGTCGTTCTTGCGCTCTGCGCTCCCGAGCGCCTCCTCGATTGCCGTCTGATCGGCTTGGCGTGGATTGTGTTACTGTAATATCGGTCTTGTCAACGCTTTCCGGAGCATGCATTCACATCCGCGACGCCGTGCAACTTTCGGCAGAACTCCTTCGGTCGGCGCGCGGCCTTGCTGCCGACGGCTTCGACGCTGCGGTTGAACTGCTCCACGCAATCCGGAAGGGTTGCCCGGGAACGATACGAATCATGACGACTGCCGCCGAACGCCCGCAGGGTGCCCTCTGATGAGTGCCGGCTCCGGGTTCAGGAGCATAGCGGGCGCGCTGAGGCACCGCGATTTCGGGCTCTACACGGCCGGCAACGTCGTATCGCTGATCGGCACCTGGATGCAGCGGGTCGTGACCGGCTGGCTGATCTGGGAACTGACCGGGTCCGGGTTGTGGCTCGGCCTCGTGGCCTTTGCCGACCTGTTCCCGACGGTCGTGCTCGGCCCCTTCGCGGGGGCCCTCGCCGACCGGATGGACCGCCTGAAGCTGACGAAGATCACCCAGTTCCTCGCCATGCTGCAGGCCCTGGCGCTGTTCGGCCTGACCGCCACGGGGCTCATCACGCCGCTGCTCCTGATCCTCCTGACGACGTTTCTCGGCATCGTCGCCGCCTTCAACCAGCCGGCGCGGCTCGCGCTCATACCGGCGCTCGTCCCACGGTCCGAGCTTCCGACCGCGGTGGCGCTCAACGCGGTCGTCTTCAACCTTGCACGTTTCATCGGGCCGGCCGTCGCGGGCATCCTGATCGCATCAGGCGGCGTTCCCCTCGCCTACGCCGCCAACGCGCTGACCTTCGTCATCTTCCTCGTCCTGCTCGCCCGCATCAGCGCCACCCAGGAGGAGCAGGCGCTGAAGAGCGGCTCCGGCTTCATGCGCGACCTCGCCGACGGCATCAGGTACACGTTCACCGATGTCGGGATCGCGACCGTCCTGCTGCTGCTGATCGCGAGCAATGTCGGCGCAAGGCCGCTCATCGAACTGCTGCCCGGCTTCGCCGCCGAGGTATTCCGCTCCGGCGCCTCCGGGCTCGCCATCCTCACTTCCTCGGTCGGGGTCGGCGCGATCCTCGCCGGGCTGTGGCTCGGCGGGCGGCCGCAAGGAAAGGGTCTCAGCCGAATCCTGCTCGGCAGCACCATCCTGGTGGCGATCTCCGCCGCCCTCTTCACCTTCAGCGACAGGATGGTCGTCGGCATCCCGCTGCTCGTGGTTACGGGGTTCGCGATGGCGACCAGCGGCGTGGCGGCCCAGACGCTCATCCAGATCGCCGTCGACCCCGCCATGCGCGGCCGGGTGCTCAGCATCTACGGCATCCTCTTCCGCGGCGGCCCCGCGCTCGGCGCCCTGGTGATGGGCGCGGCTTCGGAGCGCTTCGGCCTGCAACTGCCCATACTCTGGGGATCCGTCGCCGTTCTCGCGATCGCGCTGTGGGCGCTGGCGAGACGGCGCGCCGACCTGCGCAAGCTCGAACGGAACTGAACGGCGCGCGCCGCTCAGACCAGCGGCATGCGCCGGGCGACGGAGAGCCGGATGCCGTCGCCAGCCAGGCCCGGGACGAGGAAGGTGAAGGGATAGCTGGCATCGACCGCCCGGAAGGTCACGCCGTTCACCGTCTCGGTCGTGACGGCAACCTGCAGCCGCTCCGGGTCGGACGCCCTGAACGCGCCGCGCACGGCACTCTCGATCCTGGCCGCGGTCGCCTCCTTGTCGGTCAGGACCTCGCGCGCTGCGACATCCACCGCGTAGGAGAGCTCGTTGCGGACCTGGAGGCCGCGCCCGAACTCGATCGTGCCGAAGGCGACGAGGACCAGCACGAGGCTGACGATGGCGAACTCGATCGCGACCGCGCCGGCCTCGGCGCGGGCGAACCGCACCCGGGCACCCCCCATCCTCATCGCGTCTGGACCTGGACCGCCGCGCTCAGCCCGAGATCGGGGATCAGCATGCCTTCATAGGGCTTCTCGCCGGTCAGCCGGTAGAACACGTAGGTCGGCTGCCCGCCGGCGCAGGCCGTGCCGCAGCCGACCGCAGCGTCGGGGCTCGACGGGCAGGCGCAGAAGCGCTCGACCTCGACGGCCAGCGGGCTTTGCCCGGCCAGGAACGTGGTCCCGTCGGTCGTGCCGCTCGCAACGGCGAAGTTCCTGCCGGCGGTCTCCTCCACGATCCGCCGGACCGCCGCCGGCCCGGGATCCGTCATGGCGCTCTGCGCTCCGGCGCGAAGCGCGTGGTCGATCGACATGCGCTCGTGGAGGGCGAGCCCGAGGTCGACGGTGGCGAGCAGGCCGAAGAAGAGGATGGGTGCAAGAAGCGCGAACTCCACCGCAGAGGCGCCGTCCTCGCTGCGCAGGAGCGCGGGCCGAACGGCGGCACGATGACGGGAAAGGGCGGCGAGCACCGTCATGCTACTCGACGATCTTCACGAACTGGTTGGCGTAGATGTCCCGCCAGCCGGCCGCAGCGCAGTTCGAGCTCATGGTGGACGCGCCGCTGAAGGAGATCGTGTTGGCAACGATCTGGGTGCAGCCGGTGCCGGTCGTCGCCGAACTGCCCGAATAGTCCACATGGGAGGCCGGGAAGTAGATCGATCCCTGGATCGTGCTCCCGGAGGATCCGTTGATCTGGTGGCTCACCCCCGTCGCATTCCGCGCGCCGAAGAAGACCACGCCGGAATAGGGCCCCGAGGTGGGGGCGGAGACATTCAGCAGCGCGTTGCCGTTGAGGCGCGACCTCGCAGGGTTGCGGAAGTAGAACGTCACGCCCGTCCCGCGGATCTCCGCGCCGCCGGTGGTGGTGAGATCGCCCCCCTCGATGATGTAGACCCCCGGGGAGAACGTCACGACGCCCTTGACGAAGAGGCCGTTGCAGTAGCGCCGCGCCGGCACGCCGTTCAGGGTTTCCGAGGGCGTCTCGGTGCTGGGGTTCTCCGGATGGCCGACGCTCTGGTTGCGGCAGGTGAGGGCGCCGATCTGCGCCGCCGTCGGCTCGGGGACGCCGGCAAAGGGATCCGGCGTCACCGGCGCATGTTCGTGGATCTGCTCGCAGTCCTGCATCGTGAGGCGGAGCGTCGTCACCGCGCGCCCGACGGTGTGGACGCAGCCGGTGCTGAGGCTCGCGGAGGTGCCGGACATGCTGAAGGCGTCGGCGGCGAGCGAATTGGAAGCCACGTCGCATCCGTTCAGCGACAAGGCGGCGGACCCGGTCACGCTGACCGTGGCCGGAGTGGTCGGCGCAAGACCGAGGATGCAGGC
>JAEZEK010000313.1 GCA_023417735.1 Pseudomonadota bacterium
CCCCCGCCCCCCCCCCCCCCCCCCCCCCCCCCCCCCCGGGCAACCGCCCGTCAGCTTGCGCTGGCGTAGAAGAGATGGCGGCCGATATGCCCGGTCTTCTTGAGCTTCTTCGACCAGCGGGGGCTGACGTAGTCGGCGTGATAGTGGGTCGAGACGCTGAGATTGCTCGGCCATTCGGCGAGCGAGGCGCAGTCGTCGCCGCACTCCATCAGCTCGGCTGCCGACGCAAGGATCTTCTCCCATAGCGGCCGCTCGGTGATGCGGTCAGGGATTCCGTCGCACGCAAAGGAGAACTGGCACCGGTTCTTCATGTGGGAGTTCTGGTAGACGACGCCGCAGACCGTGTCCGGATAGTGCTTGCTGGACTTGCGGTTCAGGATCACCTGACCGACCGCCAGCTGGCCGTCGATCGGCTCGCCGCGGGCCTCGAAGTAGATTCCCTTGGCCAGGCATTCCAGCTCCTTGTCGGGTGCAACTTCGTCCCTGGCTTGAGCGGCCTCCGCCGAGAACCCGGCGGACACCAGAAAAAACGCACAAACGGCCACCCGGCACGCACGATGCATGCAAAACCCTCGCTTCTGTTCCCATTGTCAGCGGGCGTGAACCCGCGCCCCTTCCCGGAGGCCGGGCGCTGATGACAGGGAAACAAGGCGGTGGATCGCACGAGATGTGGCGAGAAAAAGATAGTTTCAGACGGGTTTC
Organism: Pseudomonadota bacterium; assembly: GCA_023417735.1. Lineage (GTDB taxonomy): Bacteria > Pseudomonadota > Alphaproteobacteria > Rhizobiales > Afifellaceae > Propylenella. The sequence goes on from JAEZEK010000313.1 coordinate 703, forward strand.
GGAACCGCCAACGTATGATGATCCCGCGCTTAACGACCTTCAGCCGTCTCAGTTATTCTTGTGGTGCACTTGAGTGATCATAAAGGACTGGAGATCATAGGTTGATTTGCCGGCGAAACACGGTAGGCGAGGAACGGCATTTCGAATTGCACTGATACTCGCTCCCGCGCCGTTTCCGCCGCTCGGGCCGACTCATCCGGCCCCCGGCGATGTTGTTGAGCGGACCGGCCGCGACCCCCATATTGGCAGGCGGACCGGCGGGACAGGAGGCAAAGGTGACCGGATGCATCGTCGGCTGGGCTCACAGCCGCTTCGGAAAGCTGGACGACAAGGATCTCGAGACGCTGATCGCCGACGTGGCAGCGCAGGCGATCCGGGATGCGGGCGTTGAGCCGGCCGAAATAGGGCAGATTTACGTCGGCACTTTCGGCGGGTTCGAGAAGCAGTCGTTCCCAGCTTCGTTCGCGCTCGCCGCCGATCCGGCTCTGCGTTTCCGCCCGTCGACGCGGGTCGAGAATGCCTGCGCCACGGGTTCGGCTGCCATCCACCAGGGCATCAACGCCATCGGCGCCGGGCGTGCGCGCTTCGTGCTCGTGGTCGGCGCCGAGAAGATGACCGCCGTCCCCGGGGCGCAGGTCGGCGACATCCTTCTCAATGCCTCCTACCGCAAGGAGGAGGGCGACACCGAAGGCGGCTTCGCCGGGATCTTCGGGCAGATCGCGCATCGCTACTTCCAGCGCTACGGCGACCAGTCGGCCGCCATGGCGCGGATTGCGGCGAAGAACCACCGGAACGGCGTCGACAACCCTTTTGCGCAATTGCGCAAGGATCTCGGCTTCGAGTTCTGCAATGCGGTTTCGGACAAGAACCCGCTCGTTGCCGGCCCGCTCCGCCGCACCGATTGTTCGCTTGTGTCCGACGGCGCCGCCGCACTGGTGCTGACCGACACGGAGACAGCGCTCAGGATGCCGAAGGCGGTGCATGTCCGAGCGGCGGTCCAGGTGAACGACTACCTGCCGATGTCGAAGCGGGACATCATCGCGTTCGAAGGTTGCGCCGAGGCGTGGCGGCAGGCGCACGCCGCGGCGGGAACCGGCCTCGACGACCTCGACCTGGTGGAGACCCACGATTGCTTCACGATCGCGGAACTCATCGAATACGAGGCGATGGGGCTCACGCCCGCCGGCGAGGGGCACCGGGCAATCGAGGAGGGCTGGGTCGAGCGGGACGGGCGGCTCCCCGTCAACCCTTCGGGCGGGCTGAAGTCGAAGGGTCATCCGGTCGGCGCGACCGGCGTGTCGATGCACGTCCTCACGGCGCTGCAGCTCGCCGGCGAAGCGGGCGGGATGCAGATCGAGGATGCGGCGCTCGCCGGCATCTTCAACATGGGCGGCGCGGCGGTCGCGAACTACGTCTCCATCCTCGAACGGCTGAGGTGAGACGGCGCGCCCCGGCGCGGCAGGACCGGCTGCGCGGAACCGGCGACCTGCTCGACGATTCCGCCTCCATGTTGCATCGCATCTCTCGTCCCCGCGCCGCAGCAGGGCTGGCGGCAGGGGTCGCGCTCGCCGGGCTGGCCGCATGGTTCGCCCTGAGCGCCCGGCGCGCCGAGAAGCGGCATCCGCCGGTCGGCCGCTTCATCCATGTCGACGGCGTCAGGCTGCACTACCTGGAGGTGGGCAGCGGCCCTCCGCTGGTGCTCCTTCACGGGAACGGCAGCCTGATCCAGGAATTCGTGGCGAGCGGCCTCGTCGCCCAGGCGGCGGAGCGCTACCGCGTCATCGTCTTCGACCGCCCAGGCTACGGCTACAGTTCGCGCCCGCGGGGCAGGGTCTGGACGCCGGAGGCGCAGGCGCGCCTCGTCCATGCCGCTCTCGAGCGGCTGGGAGTGCGCGACCCGGTCGTGCTCGGCCATTCCTGGGGTGCCCTGGTCGCGGCTGCGTACGGCCTTCTCTTTCCGCGAGACACGCGGGCGCTCGTTCTCGCCTCGGGCTACTTCTATCCGAGCGTGCGCTTCGACGTGCCGATCGCGGCGATCTCCGGGGTTCCGCTCGTCGGGGCCGTCTTGCGTTACACCGTGACGCCACTGACGATCCTTGCGATCTGGCCGCTCCTGATGCGGCGCCTGTTCGGGCCGGCCGAGATCCCGCGCCGGTTCGAGGCCTTCCCGCGGCAGCTGGCACTCCGACCCACGCACCTGCGGGCATGCGCCGCCGAAGCGGCGCTGATGATCCCGGCGGCCATTCGCCTGGCGCGGCACTATCGTGAGCTCGCCGTGCCCACCGTCGTCGCAGCCGGCCGGGACGACCGGCAGGTCGACGCGCATTGGCATTCGGAAGCGTTGCACGGGGCCGTGACGGGAAGCCGGCTGCACCTGGTGCCAGGAGTCGGCCACATGCTGCACCAGAACGCCCCGGCGGCGGTCATGGCCGCGATCGTGGAGGCCGATTCGATGGCCGGAGGCTCTGGAGGATCACCCTCCGCCGATCGCGCCGAAGCCCGGCAGGATGAGCGCCGGCTCGGCGAAGCGGATTCCCGCGACGAGGCCGAACAGGTTGAGCTGCAGGCCGTCGCGCGGGCCGGCGGCGAGCCCGGCGACGCCCGCCAGTGACACGGCCCAGCCGCCCGCCGGCGTCCCGAAGATGCCGGTCCGGTAGTCGCGCCCGATCGCCGTCGGGGGCAGATCGGCCCTGATCTCGGGCACCGCCGCGATGACGGTCGCGACGAACGTGTTGGAGTTCGGGCCCGGCCAGACCCGGTAGGTTCCGGGTGCGGACCAGGCGTAGTCCCCGATCGCCGCCTCGACCTTGGGGATCAGCGGCTCGGCTTGCGGGCCGACGAGCTCGAACACGATTTCAGGCTCGTTCGAGTACCAGCGCCCGTCGGCGGGCCCGCGGTTGCGGCGGACCGGATTGCCCCAGCCTGCGACGTCGTAGCGGTGATAGCTGGTCTCGCCCGCACGCTTCATCACGATCCAGCTGTGGACGGCGAGGATGCCCTTGAGCCCCCCGGTGCGCGCCGCCAGGACGCGGATGGACGCGTCCGGCTCGTCAGCCGGTGCGGGAAGGAGGCCTGCGGAGCTCCAGTCGGCCTCCCGCCAGCTCGCAGGGCGTTCGGCGGCGATCCACATCACGGCATGGGCGAGGGCGGGAGCGATGAAAAGGAGCACGATCAGGGCGGCCGTCCATCGGAGTGCGCGCCGCATGCTTTCCCTTCTCCTTCGCCTCGCTTAATCCGGTGGCCGATCAGAATACCGGCGGCGTACCCCATGGCAAACCCCGTTCTCGTAGAAGTGACCCGCGGCGCCGTCGTGGAGAGCCGCCATCGCGGTGCCGTGGCGGTGGTCGATGCCGACGGCAGCATCGTCTTCGCGCTCGGGCGGATCGAACGCCCGGTGTTTCCGCGCTCGGCGGTGAAGTCGATCCAGGCCCTTCCCCTGGTGGAATCCGGCGCCGCGGACGCATTCGGGTTCGGCGCGCGCGAACTGGCGCTGGCGCAGGCCTCGCACGGCGGCGAGCCGGGGCACGTTTCCGGCGTCGCGGCCATGCTCGCCGCCATCGGCCTCGACGAGGCGGCGCTCGAGTGCGGGGCGCACGCGCCGAGCCATGGGCCTTCCGCGGAGGCGCTGGTGCGGGCAGGGCAGGAGCCGCGCGCGATCCACAACAACTGCTCCGGCAAGCATGCAGGGTTCCTGGCGCTCGCGCGCCGGCTCGGCGTGCCGCACGACGGGTATGTCGAGCCGGATCATCCGGTGCAGCGCGCCGTCCGCGAGGCGCTGCAGGACCTCACCGAGGCGCACCATGCGGCCGAAATGTGCGGCACGGACGGCTGCTCGGTCCCGACCTGGGCGGTGCCCCTGAAGGCGCTCGCGCACGGTTTCGCGAGGTTCGGCACCGGCACCGGCCTATCAGCCGAGCGCGCGTCCGCCGCCCGGTCGCTGTACGCTGCGGCGACCTCCGAGCCCTTTCATGTGGCGGGAACGGGGCGCGCCTGCACCGAAATCATGTCCACGCTCGCGGGCCGGGCTCTCGTGAAGGGCGGCGCGGAGGGCGTGTTCTGCGCCGCGGTCCCGGGCCTCGGGCTGGGCATCGCCGTCAAGTGCGAGGACGGCGCATCGCGCGCGTCGGAGGCGATGATCGCCGCCGTGCTCGCCCGGCTCTTTCCGGAAGAGGAGGCGGTTCTCGGCGCGCGCGCGGCGGCGCCCGTGCTGACGCGGCGCGGCGCCAAGGCGGGCGAGGTCCGCGCCATTGCCGCCGCCTTCGCCGGACTCAACCCGCCCGGTTGAGCGCGACGGTGAGGTGCGGGAACCGCTCCGCCCCGCCCCTTGCAAGGTCCCCCGTCACGGCCTCCGCCCAACGCATGCCGAGGATTGCGCCCTTCTCCGCGCCCGAGATGAGGTTGCCGCTGATGAGCGCCGGGCCGGCTCCCTCCACCACGCTGACGCCGATGCCGATCCGCGTTCGGCGCAGCACGTTCCCCGTCGCGGAGACGTCGCGGAGATAGGGACCCCAGCCGAGCTGAAGGCCGATCCAGGCGTTCTCGACCACGTTGCCGGTGACGGCGATGTCGGCTTCGGCGCTGATCCCCGCGCCGACCGGCTCGCCGCCGTTCGGCAGCCTTGTATGCCCGCGCATGTTCCGGATCAGGTTGCCGGAGCAGACGCCGAGCCGCCCGCCGTAGTCCATCAGGTTGGCGAACGATATCCCGAGCGCAGCGTCGTCGATGAGGTTGCCTGAGACGATCGCGCCCTCGAAGGCGAACTCGACGTAGAGCGCCGTCTCGCCGGAGCGCGTGCAGATGTTCCCCGTCACCTGCAGGTCGTCCGAGGAGAAGCAGCGGATCGCCGAGAAGTCGCAGTCGTCGACGCGGTTGTCGGCGACGATCACACCGTTCGCCTTGGCGAGGTTGATGCCGTTGCCGTACTGGCCGGTGCCGCCGGAGCGCGCCCGGATGCGGCTCACGCGGTTGCCGCGCACGATGGTGTCGTCCGCGCCCTCGTCGTAGCGGTGCACCAGGATGCCGGTGTCGCCGCAATCGGAGACGTCGTTCTCCGTCACGGCCATCCCGCGCGACTGCACGAGCCGGATCCCGGCGACGCGGGCCGAGACGATGCGCGACCGGGCGACCCGTCCCGCGCAACCCGCGAGCGCGACGCCCGACGCGCTGCTGCCGGTGATCGCGCAGTCCTCCACGATCGCCTCCTCGAGGCCGCTGCAATGGAGAAGCCCGTCGACGCCGTCGGCGAGCGGGCGCCCGGCGCCGTCGAGGATCACGCCCTCCAGCCTGCAACTCCGCGTGCGCTCGGCCCGCAGGAGATAGTTGCCGCCGCGGAAGACGAGGCGCGTCTCGCCCGGGATGCCGACGATCTTCGCGGGCGGCGTGAGGTCGATGGCGGCGATCTCGTAGCGGCCGGGGGGCATGAAGACCGGCCGGCCGGTCGCCTCAGCCCGCACGAGCGCATCGCGCAGCGCGGCGCTCTGGTCTCCGCCGGCGCGCGGCCGCACGCCCTCCGAG
>JAEZEK010000323.1 GCA_023417735.1 Pseudomonadota bacterium
ATGCAGGGCAGCGTATAGATGCGCGCACCCGGATTGATCGGCAGGCCGAGCTCGGTCGCGGGGAAGTCGAGAGCGCCCGAGATTGCCAGCGCGAAGGGCGCGCCGCCGAGCTCGGTCGGATCGATGCCGAGGAAGAGGTGGTGCATGATCGGGTTGCCGACGAACACCGCCTCCACGATGTCGTCCGCCTCGATGCCCGCCTCGGCGGCGACCTTGGTGATCAGGACCGCGATCGCCTCGCGCACCGTCTTCGTCAGCGCCTCGCGGCCGTCCGGGTTCATCATCACGTAGGAGACCCGGCTCATCAGGTCCTCGCCGAACCGGATCTGCGGGTTCGGCGCGCCGGCGGAGGCCAGCACGCGGCCGGAGAGGATCGACGTCAGGTGGCATGCGATGGTCGTCGAGCCGATGTCGACGGCGAGGCCACACGCCACGTTGTGGAGGCCCGGCCAGAGCGCCACCACCTGCGGCCCGCGGCCGTCGTCGTGGACGGCGGCCGTGACCTTCCATTCGCCGGCCCGCAGCACCTTCTGAACCTTCGGCAGCAGGCGGTAGTCCATCCTCGGCGCGTCGAGGCGCCATTCGCCGGCGAGAGCGGCGAGCAGCCGGTCGGCATCGCCGAGCGGCTTGTGCATGTCCGGCTCGTCCAGCTCGACGTAGCAGAGCCGGGTGGCGGGATCGCGCTCGATCGCGCGCGTCTCGGCGCGCTTGCGGACGAGCTGCCGGTTGATCTGCACGTCCTGCGGCACGTCCACCACGAGATCGCCGAGGACGAGCGCCTGGCAGGAGAGCCGCCGCTCCGGCTGCAGCGCGCCGCGCTTGCTCACGTAGCGCGCCTCGGTGTCGGAGAAGGCGGAGAGGTGATCGTTCGACGAGGTGATGCCGTGCTTCGGGAACTGGCCCTCGGCCACCTGGATCTGGCAGCGCCCGCAGATTCCGCGGCCGCCGCACACCGATTCGATGTAGACCCCGAGCGAGCGTGCGGCATCGAGCACCGGCGTCCCCACCGGGAAGCGGCCGCGCCGCCCCGAGGGCATGAAGAGAACCAGCGCGTCCTTGGGATGTGCGGTCATGCTTCGCTTCCGCGCCCGGTCAAGGCGCCACCTTCCTCATCCAGCGACTCGTCCGCGGCGGGCTTCGCGGCCGCCGCGGCGACGGCCGCCCCCCGCCTCGGCCGGGTCGGGCACGGCATCGCCGCCGCCAGCGGATGAGGCAGACGGCGCGTGATCGCGATAGGTGCGGATCCAGGTCATGCAGTCGCGGTCGGTGCCCATCAGGACATTGGCGCCGCGCACTGCTTCCATTTCCTGCGCCCGGAGCGGGTTCATGATCGCCGAGGTCATGCCGGATGCGATCGCCATCGGCAGGAACGCGGCGTTGATGCCATGCCTGTGCGGCAGCCCGAACGAGATGTTGGAGGCGCCGCAGGACGTGTTGACCTTCAGCTCCTCGCGGAGGCGCCGGACGAGAGCGAAGACCTGCAGGCCCGCCGTCCCCATCGCGCCGATCGGCATGACGAGCGGGTCGACCACGATGTCGTGCGGCTTGATGCCGTGGTCCGCGGCGCGCTCGACGATCTTCTTGGCGACGGCGAAGCGGACGTCCGGATCCTCGGAGATCCCCGTCTCGTCGTTCGAGATCGCGATCACCGGAACGTCGTACTTCTTGATGAGCGGGAGGATCGTCTCGAGGCGGTCCTCCTCGCCGGTCACCGAATTGACGAGCGGGCGGCCGATCGCGACTTCCAGCCCCGCTTTCAGCGCCTCCGGGACGGAGGAATCGATGCACAGCGGCACCTCGACGAGGCTCTGGACGAGTTCCACGGTCTCGCGGAGGAGCGGCGGCTCGGTCTCGTTCGGGTTGACCGCCGTGACGCCGGCATTGACGTCGAGCACCATCGCGCCCGCGGCCACCTGATCGAGCGCGTCCTTCGCGACCGTCTCGAAATTGCCTGCGACCATCTCGGCGGCCAGCTTCTTCCGCCCGGTCGGATTGATGCGCTCGCCGATCACGCAGAAGGGCTGGTCGAAGCCGATGACGACCTCGCGGGTTGCGGAAGCGAGAACGGTACGGGTCATGGATTTGCCTGTCGACGTGCTAACATAAAGATGTCTTTATATGCAAATATCCCGCGCTTCAAGCGGTCGCCGGCGTGGCGGGCCGCGCCCGGTCAGGGTCCTTCCGTGCGGGCGGCTCGAAGCTGCCTCAGCCGTTCGGAGACGCGCGCCTCGTCCGGCAACGGCTCGCGGCGCCAGGGGCGGCGGCCACGGAGCACGCCGGATTCGTGGACAATCTCCGCGACCAGCTCCTCCTGCCGATAGGCCATGACGTGGACGCCGGAGATGCCGGGGATTTCCTTCACTTCCTCCATGATCTCGATACAGATCCGCTTGCCCTCCTTTCTCTGATCCGCCGACCGCTCGAGCCTGTCGACGACGGGATCGGGGATGTGGACGCCCGGGACGTTGGCGCGCATCCATCGTGCCGCGCGCGCGGAGGCGAGGGGACCGACCCCTACGAGGATGAAGCAGGATCGGTGGATCCCGAGATCGCGGACGCGATCCATGAACTGCCGCAGCATGGCGACGTCGAAACAGTATTGCGTCTGCACGAACTGGGCGCCCGCCGCGATCTTCTTGGCGAGGCGCAGCGGCCGGAATGCGCAAGGAGGCGCGAACGGATTTTCCGCGGCGCCGAGGAACAGGCGTGGCGGCGACGTGATGGGGCGCCCGGACAGGAAGCGGGCTTCGTCCCTCATGGTGCGGATGGTCTGGAGCAGCGCGATCGAATCGAGATCGAAGACGGGCAGCGCGCCTGGCTGGTCGCCCACCTGGACGCCGTCTCCCGTCAGGCAGAGGACGTTCGCCACGCCCATCGCCGCGGCCCCGAGCACGTCGCCCTGGATGGCGATCCGGTTGCGGTCGCGGCAGGCGACCTGGAGGACCGGGGCGTAGCCCATCCGGGTCAGCAGGGCGCAGATGCCGACGGACGACATGTGGCAGTTGGCGCCGGACGCGTCGACGGCGTTGATCGCGTCGGTCCAGCCCTCGAAGATTGCCGCGCGGTCGTAGACGTCCTGCGGATCGGCCGAATCGGGCGGGTTGAGCTCGGCCGTCACCGCGAACTCGCCGCGTCTCAGCACGCGTTCCAGGCGCCCGCGCGAGCTGTGGCCCGGCAGCGGATCGAGCGGCAGGCCCGGATCGCGGGGGTTCACGTCCGAATCGGTCATGCGCTCGTCGCAGTCTGCTGTGCCGCTTCGGCGGTCATGCGCAGCCAGGCCGAGGTCTCGCGCAGGCTGTGGTCGACCGGGCCCTGGAGCGCGAGGATGGCGTCGCCGCCGGTCATCCGGCGGCTGCCCTCCCACGCCTGGACCCAGACGCACGGCATGTCGGGCTCCACCTCGCAGAAGCCGTCTGCGCGCACGCCGCCGCACGGGCCGTTCCGCAGGCGTTTCGGGCAGTTCATCGGGCACGACATGCCGGTCGCGGAGAGGATGCACTGCCCGCACATCCGGCAATCGAAGAGAAGGCCCTTCACCCGGCGCTCGACCGCCTTCACCGGCGCTTCGGCACGGTCGTATCCGATCCGGAGCCAGAGCGGGTGCAGCCTCAGGAAGACGGCGGAGAACCGCGCATAGACCTTCTCCAGGACGTCGGCATGACGGACGGACCAGAGGCGGACGGTGAAGCGGGAGCGAAGCCGGCGCGTGACCGTGACGTGCGACGGCCGGTAAGGCTTCGCCGCCCCTCGGCTATCGGCTTTCCCAGCCGCCGTCTTCGACCAGTTTCCGAAGCCGTTCCGCGCCATACTCGCTCTCCAGCCCGGCAAGGGCGTCGGCCGCTTCCTGTTCCAGGTCCTCGCCGCAAGGGGCGGGCGCACCCCGGCGCCAGTCGGCCAGGTAGGAATCGGTGTCGCGCGCACCGACCCTCATCGCGCAGCGGTCGACCGCCTGGATGAAGCGCTCGGGCAGCTCCCGCTTGGCCGATTTCCGACCCGCCTTGACGATCACCTGGGTCGGGATATCGCGCCAGTAGAGGATGATCCGTTCCGCCATTCCGCTGCTCCACTCCATCCTAACGAGGCCAGGCCAGGCCTGGGGCGTTTCGCCGCGACATGCCGCCCCCGAACCGCGACCAGCGGACGACAATACGGTTGCGCTGCGGCGTCGGGTACTTACCTTGCGCGCATGCCGCTCACCAGCACCACCGTCGTCCGCGCCACGGCCGGGCTCCTCCTCGTCGGGCTCCTCGTGCTCCTCGCCATCGTGGGGACGGCGCTCTGGCTGGTGGACCGGACCGACACGCTCGCCGACGAGCTCGTCCACTGGCAGGAGTTCCGGCGGGCGGCGCGGAACGTCTCCGTCACGGTGCTCGAGGCGGAGAGCAGCGAACGGGGCTACCTGCTCACGCACGAGGCGAGATACCTTCAGCCGTACGAGGCCGCCATCGAGAGGGTGCGCGGGGAGGTCGCCATTCTCCGCGACCGCGCGCGCAACGTGCCGCAGTACCAGGAGCGGATCGAGTTGCTCGCCGATACCGTCCGGCAGCGGTTCGAGGCGATGGCGGAGATCGTCGCGCTGATGGAGGCGGGGCGGGGGGAGGAGGCGATGACGCTGCTCCGCACCGACCGCGGGAAGGCGCTGATGGAATCCATCCGCGGCATGTCGAGCGAGCTCATCGCGGAAGTCGACGAGCGCCTGCGGGTCAATTCCTTGGCGATGCTGGAGAGCGCCAGCCGGTTGACGTGGGTTCTCGTGATCGGCGCAGGGATGATCGTTGCCG